>NZ_LWMT01000228.1 GCF_001639265.1 Methanobrevibacter filiformis | reverse complement strand
ATAATACAGGATTATGGAATATTGGAACATTAAATGTTAATGAAATGGTTACGCTTAAAATTGAAGTGATAATAGCTAGTTCAGGAACAATAGAAAATATTGCAAATGTAACAGCAAATGAAGTAATACTTAATGGCAGTAACACCAACACAAGCACAACAATCTATGTAGGAGATGTGAATGTAAGTATAATTAAAGTCTCAAATGCATCAGCTAACCCTCACTATGGAGATCACGTTAAATACACCATCACAGTAGAAAATCATGGTCCAATCAATGGAACCAATGTAATAGTCACTGACTACATTGATACAACTAAATTACACTATATAAACCACACAGCATCAAATTCCACAACTTATGATAATAACACTGGAATATGGAATATAGGTAACCTTACACCTAATCAATTAGTAACCTTAACCATAGAAGTTGAAATTATAGGACTTGGAAATATAACAAACACAGCAAACATAACAACAAATGAAACAAATGTAAACAATCAAAGCAGTACTAACAAATTCACAGTATCAGATGTTAACATATCTATAATTAAAATAGCTAACACAACAGCAAAAGTAAATATTGGAGACAATATAACCTACACAATCAATGTAACCAATAACGGACCAACAACTGCCACAGGAGTTAATGTAACTGATATTATAGATTCTAATAAATTACAATACCTTAATTCAAGTCCAAGTAATGGTGCATATGATGAAAGTACTGGTATTTGGACAATCGGCAATATCCTTCCAGAACAATCTGCAATATTAACAATCAATGTAACTGTAATAGGAACTAGTTCAGTAACTAACACTGCTAATGTAACTACAAATCAAACAAATATTAATACTACAAATAGAAGTAGTACTGTAGTAATTAATTTCACTAAAAAGGATGTTAATATCAGTGTTAATGTTCCTGATGGTAAGGTTGGGGATACTGTTAATATTACTCTTAATTTAACTGATGAGCATGGTAATCCTGTTAATACGATTGCTAATGTGATTGTTGATGGTGTTAATTATACTAATGTTGAGTTTGTTGATGGGATAGCTATTGTCTCTTACAATATTACTGTTGTTAAAAATAATATTACTGTTGGATTTATGGGAAATGATAAATATAATGGTACTGAGGGTATTTTTGGTGTGAATTTCACTAAGGGTGGTGTTAATCTTAATGTTAGTATTTCTAATGGTAGTGTTGGTGATATTGTTAATATTACTCTTAGTTTGACTGATGAGCATGGTAATCCTGTTAATACGATTGCTAATGTGACTGTTGGTGGTGTTAATTATACTGATGTTGGGTTTGTTGATGGGGTAGCTGTTATTAATTATACTATTACTGGAGCTAATGATAATATTACTGTTGGATTTGGTGGTAATGATAATTATAATGGTACTGGGGGTACTTTTGGTGTGAATTTCACTAAGGGTGGTGTTAATCTTAATGTTAGTGTTTCTAATGGTAGTGTTGGTGATACTGTTAATATTACTCTTAGTTTGACTGATGAGCATGGTAATCCTGTTAATACGACTGCTAATGTGACTGTTGGTGGTGTTAATTATACTGGTGTTGAGTTTGTTGATGGGGTAGCTGTTATTAATTATACTATTACTGGAGCTAATGATAATATTACTGTTGGATTTGATGGTAATGATAATTATAATCATGTAAATAAAACTATAGATGTTAATTTCACTAAAAAAGATGTTAATATTGATATTAATGTTCCAAATACTAAAGTTGGACATAATGCTACAGCAACTATCACTGTTAAAGATTTAAATGGTAATTCAATTCCTAATGCTTTAATTAAAGTTGTATTAAATGGTAAATCTCTTGGAAACTTTATTACTGATAAAAATGGTCAAGTACATCTTGTAATACCTGTTAGCAAGAATAATACTATAGAAGTTATATTTGATGGGGATTATCAATATAATTCAACTAAAAAATTATTTGAATTTGAAGGTAATTCTTCTACTAACAATACCAATAACACAAATGGTACCAACAATAGTAGTAATAATCATACTAATAATAATAGTGATAATAATAGTAATAACGATAATAATAACAATAATAATCATACTAATAATAACAATTCCAATGGATTTAGAGGTTCTAATATTAATATGAAGAAAACTGGTGTTTCTTTAATAGATATTATACTATTAATTTTATGTATTTTTGGATTGATTTCAGCTAATAAATTGAGAACTAGGAATAATTTTAAAAATAGTAATAATAATATTATGGGTAAGTGAAACCACATACTAATCATGTATATTAATGAATTAATTAATAAAATGTTTAGCTGAATTTAGCTAAATGTATTTTTAACATCTATAAATATATCCTAATGTCATAGCTATTTAATTTTAAATAGTTATATATTATTAATTTCACATCATATAGCTAAAATAAAGAAAATTAAAGCTTAATTAGAAAAATAACGAAATATTTAAAACTATAATATTAAATTGGCATGACACTAATATCATTTGATATAACTCAACTACAACAACTTTCAGAACCATAAGTTACTAATGCTCTATATTTTTCTATATTTTTAGTTATTTAATATTATTTTTCTTTATTTTTCTATATCTCGTTTTTTAAGTGATCAGAGCTTATTTGTTTTTTTAATAACAAAATATTTAAAGAATTAGTTTGATATTGTATATTTAATGATTAATTTCATGGAGGTTAATTATGTCAAAGAATGATTCATTAAATAATAAAGCTTTGGATGAAAATAATGAAATTTCAAGTGATTTATCTGATTCTGAAACTTTAGATTCTACATACTCACAAGATGAAAATGTTAATTCTAATAATGGTTCTAATAATAAACTTTTAATTGCAATTTCTGGAATAGTTTTGATTGTTGTAGTGGTTGCTGTTGCTTGGTTTGCTTTCAGTGATGTTTCTAATTCTCTTCAAACTAACTCAACAACTGCTGAAGCAACAACATTACATTTTAACAAAAATAATATTACTTTCGATTATTTAAATACATGGATTCAAGCTAATGACAGTCAAGGTACTTTTTTATTACTTGAAAACCCTGATAATGCTGCATTGTTTAATTTGGAATATGATAATAATGAAAATTACAGTCTTGATGATCTAGTACAGGCTTATAAATTTCAATTAGAATCAGATAATTTCAAAATAGTTAATATATCTGATACTAAAGTTGGAGGTATTGATGCTAAACTTATTAATGCTTCAAATGATAATGCAGGAGCAACAGAATATGTGTATCTTGTTGTAAAGAATGATAATTTGTATTTATTTACTTTTTATACCTATTCAAACATATCTAATATTCAAAATGATATTGACATGATAACTCGTACTTTTAAAGTTAACTAATTTATTTAATAGCTTAGCTAACTAAATTATTATGTAAATTATAAATGGTTTAATAAGTATTAAGTATTATTGTTATCCCAGTGTATTCTTTAATTTTTTACTATTTTTCTATTTTAGACAAAAACATTATTATATATGAGATATAATAAATAGATTAAATAAAATTTATATTACTTAATAAGTTTATTCTTTAATATCTTATTATGGATATTGAACTTATTATGATTCAATTGTTTATTTAATGATTTTAATTGTTTATTTATTAAAATAATATTAAAAATAATTTTTATGGAGGAAATGTATTGCTTCTACTAGTTAGTCCAATAAATAATGAAGAAGCCCTTGAAGCTATTAAAGGTGGTGCAGATATTGTGGATGTTAAAAATCCTAAAGAGGGGTCACTTGGAGCTAATTTTCCATGGGTAATAAAAGAAATTAGGGATTTAACTCCAAAAGATATGTTAGTTAGTGCAACTTTAGGGGATGTTCCATATAAACCTGGCACAGTTTCTCTTGCAGCTATGGGTGCTCTTGTTTCAGGAGCAGATTACATTAAAGTAGGTTTGTATGGTACAAACGATTATGATGAAGCTGTGGATTTAATGAAAAATGTTGTTAAAACAGTGAAAGATAATAATAGTGAAGCTATTGTTGTTGCTTCAGGGTATGCTGATGCTCATCGTGTTGGTGCAGTTAGTCCATGGGATATTCCAAAAGTTGCGTATGATTCTGGTGCTGATCTTGCAATGTTAGATACTGCAGTTAAAGATGGAAAAACACTTTTTGATTATTTGGATATTAATGATTTAAAGAAATTTGTAGATGAAATTCATGAGTATGGTTTAAAGTCAGCATTAGCGGGCTCAGTAAAGAAAAATCAGCTTAAACCACTAAATGACATTGGATGCGATGTTGTTGGTGTAAGAGGTGCTGCATGTGTTGGTGGAGATAGAAACACTGGTAGGATTAATAGTTCTGCAGTGTATGAATTAAAATCATTAATTGAAAATTTTTAATCTTTACTTTTTAATTAATAGCTATTTTAATTAATTTATTCTTTAATTAATAGCTATTTTAATTAATTTACTCTTTAATTAATAGCTATTTTAATTAATTTAACCATTAATTAATAGCTATTTGGTTAATATTTATCATTATTCTTATTTTATTACTTTATTTTATTTATTTAATACATCATTTTTAATGTTTTAATTTTTGATTTATAACTTATTTATTTATACTTGAAATTACATATTATATTATTAAAGTTAATAATATAAATTTAAATATTCAATCATATAATCAGAATTACTAAATTTTATTAATTTTTACTTTATAATAATTTTTAATTTATTTAATTTTATAATTAATTGATATTTAATTAGATAATTTTTATAATTATTATTAAGTAGGGTAAATAATGAACTAACATATTAAGGAGGTATTAATCATTTTTTTGAGTAAACTTAATAATGCAATTACTGGATATACATATGATGACTTCTTGCTTGTTCCAAATGAATCTTGGATTGAAGCTAAGGATGTTGAAACAAGAAGCAAAGTTTCTACAAACCATGAACTTAACATTCCAGTTATAAGTTCTGCTATGGATACTGTTACTGAAGCAGAATTAGCAATAGCATTAGCACATGTAGGAGGGCTTGGTGTTATTCATAGGAACATGACACTTGAGCAGGAAGTTAATGAAGTTCGAAAAGTTAAAATGTCTGGAGACCTTACAATTCGTGATGTTGTCACAACTTCTCCAGACCATTCCTTAAGTTCTGTTCGTGAAATAATGGTTGAAGAAAATGTTAGTGGGCTTCCTGTAATTGATGATGGTAAACTCATTGGGATTATCAGTAAAAGAGACATTAAACCATTAATAACTTCAGATAGTAAGAAAAAAGTTAAAGATATAATGACTTCTGATGTTGTCACTGTTGAAGATTCTATATCTCCTGAAGAAGCTTTAAATATAGCTTATGAAAACAAAATTGAAAGACTTCCAGTTGTAAGAAATGATAAACTTGTGGGAATTATAACAATTAAAGATATATTAAACCATAAAAATTATCCTCAAGCTTCAAGAGATAAAAACGGTAATTTACTTGTAGCTGCAGCAACAGGACCATTTGATTTAGAAAGAGCAATGGCTTTAGATGAAGCTGGTGCAGATATTATAGCTATTGACTGTGCCCATGCTCATAACATGAATGTAGTTAATTTTATTGAAAAAATTAAAGATAATATTAGTGCAGATTTGCTTGTAGGAAATATTGCAACTCCTGAAGCAGCAGAAGCCCTTATTTCCAAAGGAGTTGACGGAATAAAAGTAGGTATAGGTCCTGGAACAATATGTACTACAAGAATAATCACGGGGGTAGGTGTCCCTCAATTAACTGCTGTTTCTAGTGTAGCAGATGTAGCAAATGACTATGATGTTCCAGTCATCGCTGATGGTGGTCTTAGATACTCTGGTGATATAGCTAAAGCTATTGGTGCAGGTGCTGATATTGTAATGCTTGGAAGTCTTCTTGCTGGAACTTATGAATCTCCAGGAGATGTTGTTGTTATGAATGGTAGGAAATATAAACAATATCGTGGAATGGGCTCAATGGGAGCTATGACTGGTGGATTCGGTGGAGGTGCTGATAGATATTTCCAAGAAATTAAAGGTCATATGAAACACTCAAAATTAGTTCCTGAAGGAGTTGAAGGTGCAGTTCCATATAAAGGTACAGTAAATGAAGTAGTATTCCAACTCGTAGGTGGATTAAAAGCGTCTATGGGTTATTGTGGTGCAAAAAACATTAATGATATGAAGGAGAAAGCTAAGTTTGTTAAAATAACATCAAGTGGAATTAAAGAAAGTCATCCACATGACCTTTTAATTACAAACGAAAGTCCTAATTACCCTACATTAGAATAAATTGGAATATTCCTTTATTTTTTTAATTTAATCATATATTTCTATCTATTTTTTAATAGCTATTTTGTTGGTGTTTTTTATTAAAGTTGAAAATATTAAATCTTGTATCCTTTTATGTGGTGGTATGAGTAGAAGAATGGGTAAAGACAAAGGTTCTTTAATTATTAATAAAAAACCAATGATAATTCACATACTTGAAACATTAAACCATCAAATAGATGAACTTGTAATTGTTTTAAATGATAGTGATAGGATAGCTAGATATAAATATATTATTCAACAATATGAAAATAGTAGTAATACTAATAATATAAATAATACTAATAATATAATGAAGGAATTTAATAATAGTTATAGCTATTCTATTCAATTTGTTGAAGATGAAATCAAAAATAAAGGTCCTTTGTCTGGTATTTACACTGGATTAAAACATATTAGTTCTGATTATACATTAGTGATTCCTTGTGATTCTCCATATATTGATGCTGATTTTTTAATAGCTATGTTTAAAATTAAAAATCAAATATTAACTGATCTTCAAAATATAGATGCTTTTGTTCCTTCTTATGGTTTAACTAGTGATATTAATTGTTATAATAATAAAGATAATGATATTGAAATTAGACTTAAATCTTTTGAGCCTTTACATTCAATTTATAGTAAAAATATAATAAATTCAATTAAAAAATTATTAGATTCAGATGTTCTTGATTTAAAATCATTATTAAAAGAAGTAAATGTGTATTTTATAAATATTGATGAAAATTTTAGTAAAAAAAGTTTTAAAAATCTTAATAAAATGGATGATTTAAAGCTATAATATTAAATATTAAATATTAAATATTGTATTATGTGTTTTTATTTTTACTGTTATTATTCTATTTCTACTTTTGCATTTTCGTCAAATGGGTTTGTACGCATTGATAATGCAAATATATATGGATAATGATGTTTTAAGTAATATAAATAGCTTACCCATTCATAAACAAGACTATAATACGCTCTGTCTATATCATGTAATATATGGTTCAAGTCTGGTTCAGATATTTCTTCAAAATTTTCTCTTCTTTCTAACTCTTCGTCTAAATGGAATATTGCCATTATTACTTCTGAAAAATTTTCTTTTTCTAAAAGAACTGGATTTTCAAGCATTCTAACTAAGAAATATCTTTTTTTAACAAGTATTTCTTGTAATTTTGTAAGGTACTCTTTTCTGTCGTTTTTATCTAATTTTAAACTGAATCTATGATTAATTTTATTTTTTAATAGATTTAATATATCTAAAAAGCCCTTATCATCTTTATTTTTTAATTCTTCAAGTAAATTTTTGATTTTATCATTATCTTGATCAATTTTACTAAAGCTTTTAATAAGATCGGTACCTATTTCAGAGAAAAAAACACTCATGAGCATGTCTAATTTTTCAAATATGCTTTCTTTTTCTTTTTTAGCTATCACTCCTTCTATTACAAGAGCTACAATTAAAATATCCAAAGGAACGAAGGCCATATCAATCAATATGTAAAATACGACTTCATGAATATCTCTAAATATTAAATAGTTTGCAGAATATATGATAGCTGAAAGGACTATTAATATTAGTCCTAACTTCATTTTCCAACCAAAATTAATTTTCATTCTATCAATTGCCTTTTTAATAATATTTATATTTAATTTAACATATTAATCTATATTAATAGTTTATATATCTACATTTGTACATTAATCTAATTTAATTGCTGTTATAATAGCTATAGGGTTTTGTGCCAACATCATGGTTTTATTTCTTATGAATCGTCCTTTAGAAATATTAACTTCAATAATTTCTGTATTATATCCTAAATTTTTAAGTTTATTTAATGCTTGAACTTTTGTCTCAATTAAAATAGCTGTAACAATAATTTTCCCATTATAAACTAATTTTTCATCTATTAAATCGATTATTTCATTCATTTGATTATTACTTCCACCAATAATAGCTAAATTAATAGTATGTATTGACTTTAAGCCAGCTACTGCCTCATCTTCTATTAATTCAACTTTATCTTGTAGATTGAATTTTTTAAGATTTTTTCCAGTTATCTCAATTGCTTCTGGATTTTTATCAATAGCTATTACTTTTTTAGCTATTTTAGCTATTTCGCAACTTATGCCTCCAGTTCCACATCCAATATCCATAACAACATCTTTTTTTGAAGCTTCACTTTTAGCTATTATTAATGCTCTTATTTCTTCTTTTGTTGGTCCTGGAACATTTTTAGATTTAATAAATTCATTATCTTTAATCAATTATTATCCCTCATATTTATTTGTCCATCTTTTAAATTCATTATTTTCTATTTTTAAAACATCTAATATTTTACCTACAATGAAATCACAAAGTTCATCAATATTTTTGGGATTATGGTAGAAAGCTGGCATGGATGGAAGAATGATTCCTCCCTCTTTACTTATTTTAAGCATATTTTCAAGATGGGCTGTTCTAAGGGGTGTTTCTCTTGGAACAAGTATTAATTCTCTTCTTTCCTTTAAACACACATCAGCTACTCTTGTTATGCTATTGTTTCCATAGCTATTAGCTATTGCAGATAATGTTTTCATTGAACATGGAACAATAACTAAAGAGTCAAATTTAAAAGAACCACTATTTATTGAAGAGCTTATATCATCAAATTCAAAATAATAATTAGTTATTGACTTAATATCCTCAATAGTAATATCAGTTTCGTATTCTAAAACTAATTTAGCAGAATTACTTACAATAACTCCAGTTTTAATATTCAATTTTTTCAATGCTTTAATTAACTTTAAACTATAAATAATTCCGCTAGCTCCAGTAATAGCAACAATAATCATAAAATCCCTTATAACTTTTATTATTTATTAATAATCATGACTTATTTATTAATACATACTAATTATTAATAATTATGATTTATTTATTAATACATACTAATTATTTATTAACATTCACTATTTAGTTAATATTATACTTAATTTCTATTATTTATTATTTAAATTAATTTCCTTTGACTTAAATGCATTGTATCAAATTTATTTTCTGATTTTTCAGGAAGGTCAAGATAATTTTCAAATTTGAATTTCTTAATTTTATTTTTATCTTCTTTTGGAATATATAATGATATATCTGGATAATTAAACCTTGCAATTTTCAATGCACCTACTATACTTGAAATTTCATTTAAGTGATATATGTCTTCACCATCATAAACTTGGGTTTTCATTTCATCGAATCGAGGATAGTCTGCAATATTTATAATTATATTATCTCTATCAATATTAGTTTCTTCACTAATTTCTTCTTCAGCTTTTCTAAGTTCTTTTTCCTCTATTTTGAATATGTCATTAGGATTTTTAAATTGGTTTAATTTAATTGAATGGGCTGTTTTTAAAAGGTTTCGATTATCTAATCGTGTTACAAAGTCTTTAATCGTTCCTTCACTATTTCTGAGGATAGTTATAATATCTATTTCATCATATTCGTAAATCTTGTTTTTATTAATAATTTTCTCTTTAAATGACTTTTTAAGACATCTTCTAAACATTGCATTAACTATGCGTGTTGTATGGTGTTGGTAAACACTGGGATACATAAAATATCTTGCTACAAGTGTGGCTTCTGCAGCTTGAACAGCTTTAATATTAAGTAATAAATAATTATCTAATTTCATATTAGTTATTATTCTTTCAACATCAATAATTCCATAAGCTACTCCAGTATAATGTGAATCTCTCATTAAATAGTCCATTCTATCCACATCTAATTCTCCTGAGACTAATGGTCCTAACTCACTATCACCATTTATGATTTTTATTATTTCATTTACATTAAACTCTTCATTTAATATATCAAATAAACATGTGTGCTTAATAACTTTAGCAGTCAATTTTTCATGAGGGACTCCAAGAACAGGTTCTGATGCATGTGAAAATGGACCATGACCTACATCATGAAGTAAAGATGCTGCTCTAACTAATTTTTTCTCGTGTTCTTCAAGTTCTAAGTGTTGTGCTAACTTTGATCCTAGATACATTGTCCCAATTGAATGTTCAAATCTTGAATGGTTTGCTCCAGGATAAACTAAAGATATGAATCCTAATTGAGTAATTCGTCTAATACGCTGTACTTGTGGAGTATCTATAAGTTTTATTTCAGTTTCATTTAAACAGAGATCGCCATGAACACTGTCTCGTATATATTTAGTATCTTTAGAAATATTAAGCACATCCTTCAAAAACCTGTTTTATCTAATTAGTATAGTTCTATATATTTATATTGGTATATAAAATAAATTCTTGTGTGTTTTTCAAAGTTTATTGTTAATATATTATTTATTTTATACATACTAATAATTTAGTTATATTAATATATTTTTCTATATTATTATATAATTTCTATTAATTAAATTAATTTAATATTATAATATTATGTTATATATTTATAAAATAATATTAATAAATCTTTTCATTAATTTATTAAAATTTAAGTTTAAAATTATAATGTTGTTATTAATAAAAATATTATTTAATTTTTATAAAAATAGGATTTAATATTTGAGCTATTTTAAATAGCTTTGACTGGATGTATATGTTTGACTGGATGTATATGTTTGACTGGATGTATATGTTTGACTGGATGTATATGTTTGACTGGATGTATATGTTTGACTGGATGTATATGTTTGACTGGATGTATATGTTTAACTGGATGTATATGTTTGACTAGTAATGTAATTATTGATCTTACTCCATTTCTAAGAAATATTCCAAACCAAACTCAAATTGTCTAAAACCAAAAAGAATAGCTAAAACAAGATTTAATAAGAATTAGACGAAATTAATTAAGTATAGAAAGTGTCATAATTCCAGTGATATCTTTGTTATTGTTTAATTTTTTTGGAATTATTTCATTTATATATTATATGTTCTATATAATGATAACATTTATATATTATGCTGACCAATATATAATTAATAAAACATAATATTTGATTTGTCATTAATAGTAATTCATGAAAATGAAATATATAATTATATTCAATATTGTCATATAATTGGATATAATTTCGATATCCTTCTTAAATTGCTCTGATTTTATAAGTTAAATAGTTAAATCCGTAATGGCTTATCAATGGAGAAGTGAATTCTATGAAAGTAGAGAAAAATGAAAATAATAATATAAAAAATATAAAATTAAGTAATCGTTCTTCTATAAAAAAAACAAAACATTCTGGGTCTTCAGAGGGTTTGTTTCACGAAACAACTTTTGATCAAACTTTTTCTAAAAGTTTAACTACAATAGCTAGTATATTTAGTATATTCTCAATTATAGCTATTTTATTTGTCACTATTTCATCTGTTAGTGCTGTGGATGTTACCATTAGTGATACAGATGTTACTGGTATTAATGGAGCTGTAGATCAAACTACTGCTACTGGTATTAATCATACAATAACACTTAATCCAGGAACATATGATAAAGATGCTGATATTAGAAATAACATTACAACAAGTAGAAATCTCACAATACAGGGTAATGGGACAAGAGACTTAATAATAATAGATGCGAGAAAACTTGGCAACATCTTTAATATCACAGGCACAGGGAGTAATGTAACATTTAGAAACTTAACATTTATAAATAGTAATAATAGTGTTATCTACAGTTCTAACTCTATGATAACAGTAATAAATTGTAATTTCACAAATAATAATGTTAGTAGTAATGGTGGTGCTATTTACAATGGTGGTAGTAATTTTAGTGTGATTAATTCTAGTTTTAGTGGTAATAATGCTAGTTCTGGTTTTGCTGGGGCTATTTTTAATTTGGGTAATTTTAGTGTGATTAATTCTAGTTTTAGTGGTAATAATGCTAATCGTGGTGGTGCTATTTCTCATAATGGTGTTGGTAATTTTAGTGTGATTAATTCTAGTTTTAGTGGTAATAATGCTAATTCTGGTGGCGCTATTTGTAATGAGGATAATTTTAGTGTGATTAATTCTAGTTTTAGTGGTAATAATGCTAGTTCTGGTGGTGCTATTTATAATAATCCTATTGGTGCTAATCTTAGTGTTATTAATTCTAGTTTTGGTGGTAATAATGCTCTTTCTTTTGCTGGTGCTATTTTTAATTTGGCTAATTTAAGTGTGATTAATTCTAGTTTTAGTGGTAATAATGTTACTAATGGTTCTGGTGGTGTTATTCATAATAATGGTGGTAATTTTTGTGTGATTAATTCTAGTTTTAGTGGTAATAATGCTAATGTTTCTGGTGGTGCTATTTTTAATAATGATACTAATGTTATTGTGATTAATTCTAGTTTTAGTGGTAATAATGCTAATCGTGGTGGTGCTATTTATAATACTGGAGATAATTTAACTTTGAATGGCTCTGAATTCTTTAATAATACATATATGGCTATTTATACATTGAATAATCGGACTTTTATTAATAATAATTTATTTGATGGTAATGATGGTGTTTTAGGAATTGGTTTTGATAATTCAACTATTGATTTAAATAGCTATTTACTAAATAATAATACAATAAAGAATAATGATATTGTTTTACTTGTTAATGGTTCTAGAAATAATATTTCTAATGGTTCAATAATTGGAAATAACAACACAATAGGAATATTTGTAAATGGGCAAAATAATAATTTCTCTAATATTACAATAGCTAATTTAAAAGTTGGTTTCACTTTTAATACAACTAGTAGTGGTAATATAATAAGCAATGCTACACTTCATGATAATGAAATTGGCATATCAATGTTAGGCTCTAATGATACTATCATGAGTTCAACCATAATTAATAATACTATTATTGGTATTAATATCACTGGAAATAATAATATTGTTCAGTATAATCGTATTTATAATAATACTTTAGGGCTTAATAATTCTGGTACTAATATTAATGCTAACTTTAATTGGTGGGGATTAAATAATATCACTGGTCAGTATGCAAATAGTGGTGCTAATTTCAACTTAACATATTGGTATGTACTTGAACTTTCACTGAATAATACTTATAATACTACCCAAAATGCAACAAGAAATTATAGTAAAAATCAAAATGCTATTTTAACCTATAATTTATCACTTAATAGTCCAATAAATAATGATCCAACTTTATTACCTTACTTCACAGTAGAAGTATTACTTATGAACAGTACTGGATCTATTAATAATAGTACTGGTGATATAAGGAACTTAACATTCTCTCAAGTTGTAATGTTAACTAATAATGATCTTCAAGCATCAATTAGGGCTTTAGCAGATGATGAGGATATTGTTCTTATTATTGATAATGGAACTAATAATGTTAATCTTACTATTCTTAAAGTTGCCAATGTAACCAATGTTTCTAATAATGGTACTATTAATTTCACAATAAATATAACTAACAATGGGGCGGATTTTGCATCTAATGTTACTTTCACTGATTTACTTGATGATGGTTTTAAACTTTTGAACACAAATGGAGGTTCATACAATAGTACAACAGGTCTTTGGACTATTGGAGATATTGGGCCTGGAGTAACTGTAACATTAAATATGATTGTTCAAGCTATTAAGTCAGGAACACTAAACAATACTGCAGGTAATCTAACAGCTATTGAAACGCTTGTTGATCCAGATATAAACTCAACAGTAACAATCAATGTCACACCAGCACTCAATTTAAACATTACTAAAGTATCTGATGTAGTAGGATTTGACACAGCTCATATAGGAGACCATGTTAACTACACAATAACAGTTAAAAATAATGGTTTAGATAATGGAACAAATGTACAAGTGTATGACATATTAGGTTCTAAATTAACCTACTTTAATCACACCTCTTCAGTAGGTTCTTATGACAATAACACAGGATTATGGAATATTGGAACATTAAATGTTAATCAAACGGTCACACTTAAAATTGAAGTGATAATAGCTAGTTCAGGAACAATAGAAAATATTGCAAATGTAACAGCAAATGAAGTAATACTTAATGGCAGTAACACCAACACAAGCACAACAATCTATGTAGGAGATGTGAATGTAAGTATAATTAAAGTCTCAAATGCATCAGCTAACCCTCACTATGGAGATCACGTTAAATACACCATCACAGTAGAAAATCATGGTCCAATCAATGGAACCAATGTAATAGTTACTGACCACATTGATACAACTAAATTACATTATATAAATCACACAGCATCAAATTCCACAACTTATGATAATAACACTGGAATATGGAATATCGGTAACCTTACACCTAATCAAATAGTAACCTTAACCATAGAAGTTGAAATTATAGGACTTGGAAATATAACAAACACAGCAAACATAACAACAAATGAAACCAATGTAAACAATCAAAGCAGTACTAACAATTTCACAGTATCAGATGTTAATGTATCCATAGTTAAAATAGCTAACACAACAAAAGTAAACATTGGGGATAATATAACCTACACAATCAATGTAACCAACAACGGACCAACAACTGCCACAGGAGTTAATGTAGCTGATATTATAGATTCTAATAAATTACAATACATTAATTCAAGTGCAACTAATGGAATATATAATGAAAATACTGGAATTTGGACAATCGGAAATCTCCTTCCAGGTCGATCTGCAATATTAACAATCAATGTAATAGTAATAGGAACTAGTTCAGTAACTAACACTGCTAATGTAACTACTAATCAAACAAATATTAATACTACAAATAGAAGTAGTACTGTAGTAATTAATTTCACTAAAAAGGATGTTAATATCAGTGTTAATGTTCCTGATGGTAAGGTTGGGGATACTGTTAATATTACTTTGAATTTGACTAATAGTAGTGGTAATCCTGTTAATACTACTGCTAATGTGACTGTTGATGGTGTTAATTATACTAATGTTGAGTTTGTTAATGGAGTAGCTGTTATTCCTTACAATATTACTGATGTTAAGGATAATATTACTGCTGTCTTTGATGGTAATGATAAGTATAATCCTGCTAATGATACTGTTAGTGTGAATTTTACTAAGGGTAATGTTAGTCTTACTGTTAATGTTCCTAAGGGTAGTGTTGGTGATACTGTTAATATTACTCTTACTTTAACTGATGGGCATGGTAATCCTGTTAATACTACTGCTAATTTGACTATTGGTGGTGTTAATTATACTAATGTTGAGTTTGTTAATGGAGTAGCTGTTATTCCTTATAAGATTCTTGATACTGGGGATATTACTGTTGTCTTTAATGGCAATGAGGACTATAATTATGTAAATAAAACTATAGATGTTAACAATAACACAAATGGTACTAACAATAATACTAATAACAATAATACTAATAATAACAATACTAATAACAATAATACTAATAACAATACTAATAACAATAATACTAATAATAACAATACTAATAACAATAATACTAATAATAACAATACTAATAACAATAATACTAATAATAACAATTCCAATGGATTTAGAGGTTCTAGTATTAATATGAAGAAAACTGGTGTTCCTTTAATAGATATTATATTATTATTAATTTTAGGTATTTTTGGACTGATTTCAGCTAATAAATTGAGAACTAGGAATAATTCTAAAAGTTATAAAAATGTAGTATGATTAAACATGATTAAACCAATTTATAAAATATGGCTAACTTAAAGCTCAGGAAATTACAGAAAAAGAAATTTATGAAAACTTAGGGGGAAAATTGACTACTTTGTTCCTGAAGCAGGAACTGGTGGAAAAATAACTGGTGTTTTAAACTATTTGAAATCAAAAAATAAAAATATTAAATAATATTAAAAAATATTAAAGAAATTTTAGCAGACCTAGGTTCAACAATCGGTGGCAGTGAATAAATCTGAGATTATTCATCCTCCACAAAGTATTGTTGTTGTTCCAGTGTTAGCTATTTCTTCTTTTTTAAAATCAACATCATACTTTGTTCTTTCAATTGTTTCACTTAATGCATCTAATGTTTCGGTTCTGTGGGGTCCGAGAACTCCTACTAAGAATAAACTATCTCCTGTGTAAAATTCTCCAACGAAATGAACAACAACAATGTCAAAAACACCATGTTTGGTTTTAATTTCTTCAAGTATTTCTCCTATTTTTTTCTCAGTTTTTTCTTTATTTGGAGTTGTAAGTAATAGCTTATCTACTTTTTTAATATCTTCTTTGCCTCTAACAAATCCTTCAAATGTGAATATTGCTCCAGAATCATCAATATTATCATTTTTTTTTAAAATATCTACAATATCAGCAATTGTATAATATTCATCATCTTTTTTAACTACTTTAACAAACATATTGTCTTCCTCTTTCAGTGTAATTTCTATTAATTAAAACTGTTTATTAATTAAAATAAAACCATTTAATTAAAAAACTATTATTATTTACTTTTAGCTATTTGATTAATAAAAGTTTCCATTTGATTATAACAATTGTTATAAAATTTATCATAATTCTTTATTATTCTTTATTTAGGTGATATATTTTGATTATTAATTATAATTCGTTAATCTCTTTTTGAGATAAATCTTTTATTCTGTTGATCCCATCTATCTCTCTAATGAATTTGTATGTAGTATTTGGAACTAAGATATCCCATTTTTCATCATTTATCATTTTATTCCTTATTTCTCTTCCAGAATATTCAGTTCTATTGTATAATGGAGGGGTTGTGACTTCATAATTATTTTCAATAAATAATCTTTGAACTAATGGATTTCCACTATAAACTTTGTTAAATGAGGGAGTTAATGTTTTCACATGGGATGCCCATAGAGAATGATTAGATATATCAGGTATAGGTATAATATAATAGCTATTTGGATTAATATTTATTTCATTTAAAGCTTCTTTAACCATAGTTACCCGTTCACCTGCAGTAAATGGATTTTTTGGAGTATGACTTAATTGTGCACTTCCAATAGCTATTATTAGCTCATCAATTTCTTCTAAAACATTTCTAATAATCTGAATGTGACCATTGTGTACTGGTTGAAATCTACCAACAATGATTCCTCTACTTTTCTTCATTAATTCATGTTTATATATTTCATATTATTAATTATTTTCTAATTCATGTAATTCATGTTAATGTATTAAATTTTGATTATGTTAATTAATTTTAATTTAATTAATTTAGATAATATTAAATATTCTTAAAAATAAACTTAATTAAATAGAATTATTAAAATGCTAATTAATTTAGTAATCATGCTCATTATTATATTAATTAATGTATTTTTCCAGGATATCGTTACTAATGATTTATCAGGGATTATATTTATAGGGGATTATTAGTAGCTTATTAATTTTATTATTGATTATATTAATTTATTTATTATTTTCATATTTATTATTTTTAAAATTTAATGGGGATACATATGATCAAAATTGAAAATCTTACAAAAACTTATAAATTAGATAATGGAGATGAAATATCTGCTTTAAAAGATATTAACCTTGAAATTAAGGAAGGAGAGATAATTGGAATTATTGGGGCAAGTGGTTCGGGTAAAACTAGTTTACTTCGTATTTTAAGAGGTGTGGAAGGATTTAATCAAGGAAAAATAGCTATTGATGATGTTGAAGTAGGATTTGATTCAAGTAAATATTATTCCAATAAATTGAAAAAGATAACAGCTATTCATCTTCAACGATCATTTGGTTTATGGCCTGAAACAGCGCTTAACAATGTTATAAGGAAGTTATATGGTGCTAAATATGGTGATGAAGCTTCAACTGATTTTACCTATGCATATGATCAGTATGGTAAGGAAGCTTTGGGATTACTTAAATTAGTTGGTCTTGAAGATAAAGCAGATCATTTTGCTCCAGTTTTAAGTGGTGGAGAAAAACAAAGGTTAATTATAGCAAGACAGCTGGCTAAAAAACCTAAAGTACTACTTTTAGATGAACCTGCAACAATGGCATGTCCAAGAACAAAACAAGCTATTTTAGATTCTATTAAAAATATTAATGAAGAATTAGGAGTTACTGTTGTTTTAGTTTCTCATTTACCTGAAGTTCATAAATATTTAGCAGATCGTTTAGTTTTAATTAAAGATGGAGAAATTAAAAAAGATAATACTGATGTATCAATGGTTATAGATGACTTTTTAAGCGAAATGGATGATGAAATTCCATTAGATACTACATTAACCGATGATACTATGGTTAAACTTAGGGATGTAGCTAAACGATTTTTCCTTCTTAAAGGTGGAAATGTTCTTAATATTGAAGATATAAGTTTTGATGTTAATTGTGAAGACATTCTAACTTTAATTGGACCAAGTGGAGCTGGAAAAACCATACTTCTAAGATTAATAGCTGGTTTGGACAATCTTGAAGAAGGAGAAGTTTTATTTAAATTAACTAATCTTGAAAATAGTGAAAAAGGTGGGGAAACTAATTCATGGGTTGATATTTACAAACCAAGTATTAAGAGGATGGAAGTTAGGAAAAAATTAGGTTTTATGTATCAAGAATTTTCTTTAGCTCACTATGCAACTGTATCTGACCAATTAGCAGTGAAACTAGGTTTTAAAAATCAATATGTTGTTGATGATGCTCGAAAGAGAGCTAAAGAATTAGAACTATCTGATGAACTTTTAGATTCTTTGTATCAATTAACAGATCTTCCTGAAATTGAAGCAAGGTCAAGGCTTGAAAAAATTGGACTTACTCCTGATATATTATATGAGCTATTCCCTAAATTCCCAGAATCAGCAGTTAAAGAGGAAATAGCTCCATTATTTAAGGCATTAGATTTACCTTTAGCTATTTTAAATAGGAAATCTTATGAATTGTCTGGAGGTCAAAAGGTTAGAGCAATGCTTGCATTAGCTTTAGTTTCTAAACCAGAAATTCTAATTTTGGATGAACCTTTCGGTGATTTGGATCCATTAACCTTACGTTTAGTAGCTAACTCAATTAAAAACATAAATAAAGAGTTTAAAACAACAATTGTAATGGTTAGCCATAACATTAACTTCATCAGAGAATTATCAAAAAGAGCTATTTTAATAGACGAGGGAAAATTAATAGCAAATGGAAATACAAATGAGATTGTGGATGACTTTTTAAAATTGTGCAATGCTGAATATTGTAATGTTTGAAATTACATTGATAATATTATTTTAATCATTGATATATGTGGTTGTGTTTAAATGTTTAAAAATATAATGGTTCCTTTAGATGGTTCAACTCATTCGTCTAAAGCTGAAGATATAGCTATTAATCTTGCAAAAAGATTAAATGCGAAATTAACTGTTGTTTATGTAATTGATGAAATTTCACAATCTTCTTATGATTTTTTAGAAAATGAAGGAGATAAAGTTTTAGATGATATAACTAAAAAAGGAAATAAATCAGGAATAACAGTAGCTATTCATTCAATAACTGGTGATCCTTTAAGGGATATGAAGGTAATAGCTGAAAAAACTAAAGTTGATTCAGTTATCATAAGTTCCCATGGAAAAAACAGTGTGGAGCGAAATATCTCATCAAGTGATTTAACTATTGGTAGTGTTGCAGATAGAGTAATTAAAACTTTCGATATTCCTGTAATACTTATTAAATAGTATAGTTATTTAACTTTTATTATTACGATATGATTAAATGTATTTATTAATTTTAGGGGATGTTCCATAATTCAATAGATAATTAGTTAAGACTTATTTTCTTAAATAAGTATTTTGAGAGCCTTATATTGCTGATAAATTAATTATATGGATGAGGATTCGTATTTAATAATTTTCTTTTTATATGTATTATTTTTTTTCTTTGGTATTTTTATTTATGTTTGATTGTTTATATATTTTTTTATGAGTTTTAATAGTAGTATTCGTAAGTGTTTTAGGTTTGTGTTGAAGAAGTTGAATGTTTGGGAGAGTAGTGGTAAGTTTAGTGTTGATTTTGATTATTTGAGGTCTGTTGTTCGTGGGGATTTTAGTGATTTGTGGAAGGAAGGTCTTAATTTTAATATTAATAGTCCTTTTAATAAAGAGCTTTTGTGTTGTGATTTGGAAAGAATGGTTCGCGCATTAGATGATGGAGAAAGTGTGAATCATTTTAAGACTCTTTTTCTTCTTAACTCTATGAATAATGAAAATGAAGAGTTGTTAGA
>NZ_LWMT01000227.1 GCF_001639265.1 Methanobrevibacter filiformis | reverse complement strand
GTAAATTGTGGATTCTATTTTTTGATTTTTATTCAGATTTCTAAGACCATAATCATGTATTTTAAATGAGTCTGAACCACAACATTCACATTTAAAATCACTATTATCGATGTAACGACATTTAAGACTCCTACCTGTCATTTCTTCCAATGTTTGATGATATATTGGGTCTACACGATTATCTAAATATAATATTTCTTCTTCTATCACAACTCTCTTGGTACCATCAGCATTATATATTTTAACATTCAAATTATTACTTGGAGGAAGTTTGTTTTCTCTTTGCATAGATTTAACTATATTCTTCCTCCATTTAATTAATGTTATTATACTCACTTTTTTTTGAATTATACTGAACATTACATATATATGTTGTACTTTTCATTGAATTTTTTCACTTGTTCACCCTGAAGTTTTTGACACAGTCATTTAAAAAGTAATTTTTAATTGGGCTTTTTAAATGTTAACATGAAAATTGTTCTTGAACCAATATCAACTGCACGATCCCCTATTCTTTCAAGGAACCTTGCAATAAAAATCAAGTTTATTATTGAGGCAATTGATTCTTTATTCTTAAACATTACATCAGTTACTTGCGTAAGTATTGAATCGAAAAGATCATCTACTTTATCATCATCTGCATGTAACTCTTTAGCCATTTCTATATTTTGATCTAAAAAAGAATAAATTCCTTTACTTAACATCAATTGGACATAATCAGCCATATATTGAATGTCCTCTAGCAATCTTTCTGGAATATCAACATCAGTGATTTTAGCAGATGCATCAGCTATATTAGACATTATGTGACCAATTCTTTTTATATGCTCCCCAATACGTATTGATGATTCAACAAACATTAAATCTCCAGCTAAGGGTTGTTCAACCGCCATGAACCTTATACAACTCCTCTCTAAATTAAATGTAGCTTCATCTATCTCTGCTGCTTTACTTATTGTTTCTTTAGCTATTTCTGCATCGTAGTTATTAATCAGAGTAATTGCTTTTTTATGTGATTCAATAATCAGCTGTCCAATCTTTTCATCTTCTCTTTTAAGACTATTGATTCTGTTTTTAAAGGAAATACTCGGATACTTTTTATCCATACAAATCACGTTAGTTATATATTTCTCCATTTCTACTATTTTTATTAGTTTCTCTAAATTCATTGTGTTTCATTAAAATTTAGATAATACTCAAACATTAAATTAAATTTTTATCATTTTAAATTTTTGACATTACTATTATGTTTTTTAATATATATTATATTTTTGTAAGATTTATTGATACCTAGCCAAAAATTATGTTTTGTAATATTTATTGATACCTAACCAAAAATTATGTTTTGTAAGATTTATTGATACCTAACCAAAACGTCCAGTAATATAGTCTTCAGTTTTTTGTTCTTTTGGTTCGACAAATATCTTATCTGTAAAATTACTTTCTACAATTTCACCATGTAAGAAGAAAGATGTGTATTTAGACACACGAGTTGCTTGTTGCATATTGTGAGTTACAATGATTATTGTGTACTCTTTTTTAAGTTTTTGTATCAAATCTTCGATTTTAGTAGTAGATATTGGATCTAATGCAGAACATGGTTCATCCATCAAAATAACTTCAGGATTAGTAGCTATTGTTCTTGCAATACATAATCTTTGTTGTTGTCCTCCAGATAAACCTAATGCAGAGTTATCTAATTTATCTTCCACCTCATTCCATAATGCAGCTGATTTTAAGCTTTCTTCTACTTTTTGTGCTATGAACTCTTTATCATCATGTCCATGAATCTTTAAACCATAAGCTACATTTTCAAATATTGATTTTGGAAATGGATTTGGCTTTTGAAATACCATACCTACTTTTTTACGTAAATCTGCAACATCAAGTCTAGGAGAGTAAATATCATCTCCATCTAAAAGTACTTCTCCTTCTTTTTTAAAATTCGGTATTAAATCATTCATCCTATTTAATGTTCTAAGAAATGTTGATTTACCGCATCCTGAAGGTCCGATTAATGCAGTAACTGTGTTTTTTGGGATTTCTGTAGTAATACCTTTTAGAATATGATTATCTCCAAAATATACTTGCAAATTTTTTGATTCTATTCTATTCATTGTTATTTCCCCATTATTTTTCTTTGATATCTATCAACAACTAAATTGGTTACTATGGTTATGATTAAAACAAGTATTACAAGAACTGCTGCAGTTCCAAATGCCTTTTCAAGTGAAATTCCTTCTGTAGCAAGCATATACAGATGAAGAGGTAGTGGTCGTCCTGGATCAAATATTGAAATTGGAGTTTGAATTGAAGCTCCTACTGAAAACATAACTGCTGCTGCTTCTGATATTGCTCTTGTCATTCCAAGAATCACACCTGTAACAATTCCGGGAATAGCTGCAGGTAACACCACTTTATAAATTGTTTGCCATTTTGTTGCTCCAAGACCTAAGCTTCCTTCTCTATATGAGTTAGGTATAGAGGATATTGTAACTTCTGATACTTGGAATATTGTTGGAAGTGCCATAATAGCTAAAACTAATCCACCAGATAATATTGACCATCCTAAATGTAAAAATACTACAAAGAATGCTAAACCAAACAATCCAAAGACGATTGATGGAATAGACGCAAGGGTTTCTGCTCCAAATCTGATTAATCTAACAATTCTATTATTATTTGCATATTCCACCATGTAAACTCCAGCACCTACTCCAAAAGGTGTAGCTATTAGCCCAGCTATTAAAGTAACATACAAACTGGAAACTATCATTGGAAATATTCCACCTTCTTTTCCAGAATCTATTGGATTACCAAATATAAACTCTAAATTAAATGCAGGAAGTCCTTTTACCAATATATATCCAAGTATTAAAACAAGAATTAATAATGTTACAATCCCAGATGCAATGAAAACACCATTCATTATTTTTTGAGCTATTTTTGGAGGTATTATCTTACTAAATCCCATTTTAGACACCTACCTCATTTCTTATCCCAATGATTGGCATTCGAATTCTTAATTTATTTATTACTATAGAATTAGACTTCATGCATGACCACCATATGCATCCATAGAGTATTTTTTCTGGAAATAGTGTGCAACAAGGAGCAATACAATTATTATTATAAATAATACAATTGCAGTTGTAAATAATGCACTGTAATGAATACCAGTTGCATAACCCATTTCTAAAGCTATATTTGAAGTTAAGGTACGAAGCGGATCGAATATTGAGCCTGGAATCAGTGGAACATTTCCTGCAACCATTATAACAGCTAATGTTTCCCCAATTGCTCTACCCATTCCAAGAATAATAGCTGTTATTATTCCAGGTAGTGCAGCAGGAAATATGATATTTTTAATAGTTTGCCAGTTAGTCGCACCAAGTCCAAGAGAGGCTTCTCTGTATTCACTTGGAACACTTCGTATAGCATCTTGTGAAACAGAAATAATAGTTGGTAAAACCATGACAGTTAATATCAAGGAGGCTGTGAACATACTAAAGCCAGTCCCACCAAACTGTTCCCTTATTAATGGCACAATTACGATTAATCCAAAAAATCCATAAACAACTGATGGAATTCCAGATAATGTCTCAATAACTGGTTTTAAAACTTTCCTTACACTATCTGGCGCTACTTCTGCCATGAAAATTGCACATAACAATGATAATGGAACTGCCATAAGTAATGAAAGTAATGTGACACAGATAGAACCTATAATCATTGGAAAAACACCAAATTGACTATCAGAAGGTGCCCATGTCATTCCAAATATAAAATTCAAAAACCCATATTCACTAATAGCTGGTATTCCTTCATTTATAATAAATATGAATATGATTAAAATTATTACAATAGAGAAAATAGCTGTTATAAAAAGCCCCTTTTCTATTAAATACTCTACTAACTTCTTTTTTTTCTGCATTTTTACCTCCTTTTATTAATTGCCTTTAACCACTAATTATAGTATTAAGATTATTGAGTTAATATTAATAGCTATTTATCAATGTAGGTAATTCAAATATAGTTATTTAAATAATAGATACTTAAATAATATTTAATTTAAATAATAGCTATTTTAACTTTTAAATATTGTAAACTTTTATATTATTAAATTCATTTCTTATGCTTAAATTGGTTTATTTTTGGAAATAGCTTTTGATCAAACTTTTTTTAAAAGTTTGTTTCATATTACTAAATTCATTTCAGCAATTCTTGGTATTTTAATATTTGTGTTGAATTTGGAGGAACTATCTTCTCTTCTTTGATTATTTTTATTCCTTCTGGAGAGTATACCCACTGTAGGAATTCTTTAACTGAATCTTTTGGTTCTCCATTAATTAAAAATATAAATGGTCTTTGAAGCTTGTATGATTTATCAGCTATTGTTTCTTCGCTTACATCTACTCCATCTACAAGAAGAGATTTAACATCATCACTCATATGTGCATAAGATACAAAACCAATGGCTCCTGGGTTAGATACAATGGACTGTTTAACAGATTCTGTTGAACTTTGAACAATAGCATCTGCTTTTATCTTACTATCTTCCATAACTAAATCCTCAAATGCAGATCTTGTACCAGAACCCTCCTCTCTTGTAATGACTTCAATATTTAAATCTTTTCCTCCAACTTCTTTCCAGTTTCTGATTTTTCCACTGAAAATATTTTTAATTTGACCTATATTTAAATCATTAACATTGTTTTCATTATTAACACTTATTACAATTCCTTCTTGACCTAAAATCAGTTCCTCAAGTTCTTTTTTCTCTTCATTATTTAACTCTTTAGAACTCATTCCAATATCAGTGATATTTTGATGGCTACTTCTGATTCCCATACCAGAACCTCCACCTTGAACATTTATTAAAACATTATTATTCTCTGTGTATGTCTCTGCTAGTTTTTCTCCAAGAGGTTGAACTGATGTTGAACCTACAATATTTATTCTTTCATAACTTGAACCTGGAACAATCATGATATAAACACAAAGAATAACTAAAATAAGTATGATAATTCCTTTAAGTTTTGAGTTCATAATATCACCTTAAAACTTGATTTTTACGTAGTAGTATTTAAAGATTAATATTTCATGTTATTAATATGTTAAGTTTAATAAAAATGAGATAATTAAATCTAACTTAATAACCAGTTAGTTAGTAATTGATAATTAATTAAAGAATTTAAGCATTTTTTTAAAATTAATTTTTGAAATGAGTTTATTCATGTTGATTATAAAAATTTTAGTTATTAACTCTAATAATCAAGTTATATTAATTGATTTAGGGATTTTAATTTGATTCTACTTTTTTAAAAAATTTGTTTAAATGATGATACTTCATTTAAAACATTATTATTTAGTTTAAACTTTTAATTATCTATAAAAATAGCTATTTATATCTTTAAATAGAATATTTAATTATTAAATATATTATGTTAAATATTATCCATTTAATAGAAAGCATTAAGTTTATTTTTATCTTGTTTAAATTGTTGATTTTAGTTGTTTTAATTCACTTTATATACTGAAATTGCTTATCTTAAATTTATTATTATTTAAATTAAGAAAAATATTAGTATTAATAATAATTTAAATAATTTTTACAATATTGTTCAGTATAACAAGTATTAAAATCAGTTAAATTTTTAAATAAGTGTTTTAGATGATTTAAAATAGAATTCATTAACAGATAAAGTTAGTTCAGTACATATATTTCCTATTCTCTCAAGTGATATGATAATCTGTAGCAGATGTCTGAAATATTCAAAATTTATTCCATTGCTCCTTGAATTTTCAACCATTTCGTTATCTATAGTTTCAAAGCTAATTTTTTCAAGCCTATTTAATTTTCTTTCTAGCTCTAAAATTTCATGCTTATGATCATATTTCTCTTTAATAAAACTATATAATGAACATTCAATCATTTTTTGAGCTATATCATGCATTTCACTCACTATCTCTTTTAAATCATCCGAAATATTAAAATTTCCAATTGTGAATCTTGATATTCTACAACAATAATCTCCTATTCTCTCAACATCAAAACATATCTCATGTATTGTACTTTCCCGCGCGTAATCAGAATGTGGTTCCACAGTCATTATGGTTTGAATTGAAGTTCTTATTTTATCGAAGAAATTATTAGTTATTTTATCCATTTCAATAGCTTGATTTGCTTTTTCAAAATCATCTTGGATTATTGAAGTTACAGATAATTTTAATTGGTCTTGAACATGAATTACCATATCATGAAGCCATTTTTTGATTAATGTATCTGTTGAACTTTCTTGAGACCTAATTGAATCAAAGGATGTGAATAATTCTGAATGTTCTTCTAACTTTTTAAAATCAATGGTATAAGATCTTTTAATTACTCCTTCTTTTACAAGTGGTTGAATTAATTTTGTTACATATCTTCTTGTTATCCCTAATTTTTCAGCAATTTCATCTTGTGTAGAAGGATTTTGATAATATATTAAATCCATAATATCTTTAAGTGTCCTATTCCCTTTTGTTATTTTTTGTGATTTATTATTCATTGTTCCACATCCCTGGTAAATGATTATTTTTGGAATAACTTTTGATTAAACTTAAATTGTTAAGTTAGAAAAAGATGTTAAGTATTGTTAAAAGTTATTAAAAAATACATAAAATCAATAAAAAATTATAAATATTCCAGTTTTCATTTTATATTCATGAATAAGCTACTATTAAATAGAAATTACCAAATACAAAATATTATTAGATTTATTTAAAACATTCAACTTTCATAGCATTACTTTTAATTTATGTTATATTTAATAAACATGTTAATTATTTTATATGAAAAATATATTGTTTTATAGAATAATTTACATTTAATTAAAGTAATCAAATTTTTTCCATACATCTTTATATAATTCATTAATATCTATTATTATTTTTAGTATTATAAATATTTTTCATGAAAAATATGAAAAATACATATTTCATGACTGTTAAATTATAATTATATTTTGCATTATTTCTGAATATTTCTATTTTAATGTTATAAATCCATCCTTTATCCACAATACGCGGTTATTTATTATTATTATTATTATTATTTCCTGCTATTTGTTAATATTGTTTATCCTTATTATTTCCCAATATTTGTTAATGTTTCTTGTTAATTGATAATATTATTAAAAAACATTATTCATTAATATTCATTAATAAACATTATTCAGCTTACTCTTTATCCTTAAGATTATTATCATTCTTTTTATTATTTTCATCATATCCAATGGTTTGTCTTATCACCAGACTATTTTTTGACATGTTGTTACTTTTAGAACCATATTTTTCTTTGTTATTGTTTATAGAACTCATTGATTTCTTATTTTCTATTCCAACATCATGACCATTTATTGAATTCCTAAATAAGTCTAAAGATATATACATTAGAACAATAATTATAATAATAGCTATTATAAAGTCAAATTCTACAAATAGTTGGCTATAAAGCTCAACAATACTCCATCCACTGTCTATCATACCCCTAAGGACTAAAATAATTCCTAAACTGAATATAATAACACCATATTTTTTATTTATTTTTCTAGGCTGAATAATAGGATATATTCCCATAATACATAATCCAATACCCATTGCCCTAAAAAGGGTCCAATTAGTTATTTCTTCTAAGTATACAAATTGTGTTGTGTCAGGTTTTAAAATAGATATTGCAAATATAATTTCTATAACAATTATTAGTATTAATGGAATAATGTACACTAAGTTATTTTCTATTTTTCTCCAGTAGGATTTTTCAAGTGGTTCTTTAAGATATTGTGCACAAATTTGATATATCATAGACCCTAAAACTGCACCAATAACAGTCCCTCCAAGACCTAAATATGTAGTTGTAATAGCTACAATACCTGATATTATTCCTGCCATTAATATATCAAAATTTCTGCCCATTTCAATACGACCTGTGAATTACTGTTATAAACTCCAAATTCATGATGTGATCATGATTATTAATATAAAAGTATGTAAACTATATAATAAATATATTACTATTAAATATAAATAAAAACAATATCTATCTAATATTTTTCTCAGAGTTATATAAATTAACGAGTGTGTCAAAATTTTGCCTCCTGAGAAAAATTGTATTACAAATATATTATAAAATTCATACTACTTTATTAATACACTATGATTCAAAGTCCTGACCAATCTTCATTGAAATGTTAAAAAATTAATTTAAGAGATATATTTTGACATAATCTCATTATAAATGCTTAAAACCTAAATACTGTATTAAAATGTGATAATAATTAGTATGCATTTTATAGTAAAATGTAATATTAAATCTTTTCAGGAGGTAAAATTTTTACATAATCAAATTAACGAAAAATTGAGAAAAGTGATGTAGCAAATGAAATTAATCGTACACATTAATTAATTGTATACAAGAGAGATAAATCAGTAATAAAAATGAATAAAAATTAATTTTTAATAAAAAATAGAAAAATTCAGTACTATGAAAAGAAAGGTTATTAAATAAGGTTAAAATAAAAATTAGAAGAATTTGTTGGAATTAAAGCCTCAGGGGGGATTCGAACCCCCGACCTATACCTTACCAAGGTATCGCTCTACCAGCTGAGCCACTGAGGCAATAATGACTTTGTTATTGATTTATGAATGTTACTTACTAATTTATGTTTTTTATCCTAATTATAATTTTCTGTCATTTAAGATCATATTATCTTATATCCATAATTAATCATTAAAAATTGAGTACAAAATAAAATAATTAGTGATACTGATTCATTAATAGTATGATTTAATCACAAATTCTTAGTATTATAAATAAATATGTATTAAAACAGATTAATGTTAATTTAGTGCAGGGGAAGGGATTCGAACCCTCGAAGGCCTACACCAGAGGATCTTAAGTCCTCCCCCTTTGGCCGCTCGGGCACCCCTGCATATGACAACAACATTATGTTTATTTTTATCATATATAATGTTATCGGTTTTTATTGTTTCTTAATAATTAAACATTTGATATTATATAAGATTGGTTCCATATAAAGACTAATAGCTGCTGTTTTATGATACCTTAATTTATATATTATTAAATTATATTATGAAATCCTATTTTTATCTGTTAACATACAACTTATTTATAAAATTATATTAAATCTAATTAATAAAACATTTATTAAAAATGTAGAAAGTTAAGGTATAAAGATGTATGAAAATAAAAAAGTTATTGTAATTATTCCTGCAAGAGGAGGATCAAAGGGAATTCCTCGAAAAAACATTCGGTTACTAGTAAATAAGCCATTAATTGCTTATTCCATTGAAACAGCTAAAAATTCAAAATATGTTGATGATGTTATAGTGAGTACTGATGATGAAGAAATAAAATTTATTTCAGAACAGTTTGAGGCTAAAACTATTATAAGAAAAAATGAACTAGCTTCAGATGATATTCCATTAGATCCTGTAATTTATGATGCAGTCAAAAAACAAGAAAAAATAGCTGATTTCCAATATGATTACATAATAACCATACAACCAACATCCCCTTTATTAAAAACATATACATTAGATAAAGCTATTGAAAAATTAGCTATTACAGAAAATGATACTGTAATAAGTGTAGTGGACGATAGACATTTAAGTTGGGGTTATGATAGTAATCTAAATAATTTTTATCCCCTTTATAAAAAACGATTAAATAGACAATATCTTCCAAAAACCTATAAAGAAACTGGAGGAATATTTGCAACTAAAAAGGAATTTTTAAAAGAAAATTCAAGATTAGGAAATAAAATAGACTTGATTGAAATTCCAATCCAGGAAAGTATTGATATTGACAACTATGAAGATTGGTGGGTAGCTGAAAGAATTCTAAAGAAAAAGAGAATATTAATAAAAACAGATGCAAGCTATGAAATAGGTACTGGACATATACACAGAGGTTTAGCTATTTGTTCCAGACTAACTAACCACGATGTTGTATTTCTTTTAGATGAAAATAAACAATTAGGACTAGATATTGTTGAAAATTATAATTATCCTTATTTAACTCATAAAAACTACGATCATGAAAATAAAAAGGATAATAAATATGATAAAAATGATGAAGAAGATAACAAATATAATGATAACAACCATAATAAAAAATATAATAAAAATAGTGATTTATTAAATAAAATAAAGGAATTTAAACCAGATATTGTAATAAATGATGTTTTAAATACAAGTAAAGAGTATATTTCTACTTTAAAAGAAAATAATTATTTTGTAATAAATTTTGAAGACATTGGAGAAGGTGCGGAAAAGGCAGATATTGTTTTTGATGCATTATATGAACATCAAATTCCTCTTAAAAATACTTATTCTGGATATAGATATTACATTTTAAAAAATGAATTTTACTATCAAAACCCAAAAGAAATAAAAGAAAATGTAGAAGAGATTCTAATAACCTTTGGAGGAACAGATCCTAATAATTTGACTAAAAAAACTTTAACAAATCTTTTAGAAAGTAATTACAATAAACATATTACTGTTATTTTAGGTCTTGGATATCATAATACTGAAGATTTAGAAAAAGAATTTTCAAATTTAAAAAACATTGAAATTTATAAAAATGTTAAGAATATAAGTGAATATATGGCAAAAGCAGATATAATATTCACCTCAGCTGGACGAACTATGTATGAAGTAGCTTCACTCGGAGTTCCTTGTGTCTGTTTATGTCAAAATAAAAGGGAAATTAGTCATGTATTTGGAAATACTGAAAATGGTTTTATTAATTTAGGTCTTGGAAAAAATGTTTCCAATGACGAATTATTAAATACAATTGAAGAGTTAATAAATAATTATAAGTTAAGAAAAGAAATGAACAACAAAATGTTAAATATAGATTTAAAACACGGTTTTGAAAATATAATGAAAATTATAAAAGATATATACAAAAATAGGTAAATAAAAGAAGATTGAGTGGAAAATATGCTCAATAAACACAAAAACAGATGAAAGCCAAATATATAATTAATTAAGTACAAAATATATTCAATAAAAAAAAATACTAATTAATTAAACTAATTAAATACTAATCTAAATACTAATTAATACTAATTACTTAATTAAACTAATTAAATACTACTAATCTAAATACTAATTAATACTAATTACTTAATTAAACTAATTAAATACTAATCTAAATACTAATTAATACTAATTATTTAATTAAACTAATTAAATATTACTAATCTAAATACTAATTACTTAATTAAACTATTAAACTTAATAAATGAGGAAAACTATGAAAATATTTCAAGAAAATCCATTTTTAATAGCTGAAATTGGAGTGAATTATTATGATATAGCTAAAGAGAGAAATATATCTAATATGGATGCTGCTAAATTAATGATAAATGAAGCTAGAATTGCTGGAGCTGAAGCTGTTAAATTTCAAAGTTACAAAGCAGAGACCATAGCTTCAAAAAATTCACCCGCTTATTGGGATATGAATGAAGAACCAACCACATCCCAATATGAATTATTTAAAAAGTTTGATTCCTTTGGAAAAGATGAATACAGGGAATTAAGTAATTATTGTAAAGAAATTGGAATAATGTTTCTCTCAACACCATTTGATTTTGATTCAATTAATTATCTTGATGAAATAATGGAAATATATAAAATATCTTCCTCTGATTTAACAAATATACCTTTTATTAAAGCAATAGCTAAAAAACAAAAGCCAATTATTATTTCAACTGGAGCATCAAATATAGAAGAAATAAAAAAAGCTGTTGAAGCTATTGAAGAAGAAGGAAATGAATCCATTGGATTAATGCATTGCGTACTTTCTTATCCAACTGAATATGAAGACGCGAATCTTTTAATGATAAAACACCTAAAAGAACTGTTTCCTAAATATGATATTGGTTACTCTGATCATACAAAACCAGATGATAAAATGTTAGTTTTAACCACAGCATATTTATATGGTGCAAATATTATTGAAAAACACTACACATTAAATAAAGACTTACAAGGAAATGACCATTATCATGGAATGAATCCAGAAGATATAAGAAAATTTAAAGAAAATATAGAACTTATAGAAAAAATAAATGGTCAATACAGAAAAGAAGCCTTAACTTGTGAATCTAATGCACGAAAACAAGCCAGACGATCAATAATAGCTAAAGAAAACATAAAAGAAGGAAAAATAATTACAGAGAACATGTTAACATTTAAACGACCTGGAACTGGCATAGCTCCAAGTAATTTAAATAATATCGTGGGAAAAAAAGCAAAAGTATTCATTAAAGAAGATGAATTATTAAATTACAATATGATTGAGTAAATAAATGATTAAATAATAATAAATAAATGATTGAATAACAAATACAAATTTATTAACTATAAAGGGGATGTCCCATAATTCTATAAGTCGTTGAAAATCTATTTAATTAATTTTTAAGCGTTTTAACTAAATATATAGTAAAACAAAGTTATTTTAATCATTTTTAAATATAATATGTTTTCATGATATTTAGAATTTTTGCCACTTTCTATGTAGAATTTATAAAAATATATTGATAAACTGGATTAGAATAGCTAAAATTCAATTTATATAACTAATTAAATATCCATATAATTAATTTATCAGCAATATAAGGCTCTCAAAATACTTATTTAAGAAAATAAGTCTTAACTAATTATCTATTGAATTATGGAACATCCCCTAAACAATAGCTATTTTAAATTCTAATACTTACATTTTAAATAAAATAACCAAATATTAAATTTCAATAATTAATTAAATTTTAATAATTAAGTTTTTATATAATCATTTTTAAATTAATGTAATATATCAATTAAGATATTATCTAGGAGAATGGGTCTTATGGCAAAAGTAGAAATTGACTATAATAAATGTGAAGGTACTGATTGTGGTGAATGTGTTGATGTTTGTCCTATGGAAGTTGTAGTTGTTGAAGGGGACAAAATTGTTGTTAAAAGTCCAGATGAATGTAGCTTGTGTGAAGTTTGTATGGATGTTTGTCCACAAGAATGTATTGAAGTGGATGATTAATTTAGAAAATAATCAATTGTTTGTTAATTAAGTAAAATATTGTATTTACATGAAACAAACTTTTAAAAAAAGTTTGATCAAAAGCTATTTCAAAAAATAATCAATTTAAATTAAGAAATGCTTTTACTAACATGAAACAAACTTTTAAAAAAAGTTTGATCAAAAGCTATTTCAAAAAATAATCAATTTAAATTAAGAAATGCTTTTACTAACATGAAACAAACTTTTAAAAAAGTTTGATCAAAAGCTATTTCAAAAAATAATCAATTTAAATTAAGAAAATGCTTTTACTAACATTAATTTTATTGTTTAGAAATTATTATTTATTATTAAATAAGGGTGATAGAATGTCAGAATTATTAATACCATTAGATAAGTATTTAGCAGCAGGTTTACACATTGGAACTCAACAAAAAACTCATGATATGGAGAAATATATATTTAGAGTAAGATCAGATGGTCTTTATGTCTTAGATATTAGAAAAACAGATGAGCGAATTAGAGCTGCTGCAAAATTCTTAGCAAAGTACGATCCAGAGGATATTTTGGTTGTTGCAACAAGACAATATGGTCAAGCACCAGTTAAAAAATTTGGAAGCCTTGTAGGTTCTAAAACTATTCCTGGAAGATTTATTCCTGGAACATTAACTAATCCGAACTATTCTAAATTTATAGAGCCTAAAATCATAGTAGTTACAGATCCAAGATCAGATTCTCAAGCTATCATTGAATCTAAACAAAATGGAATTCCAGTTCTTGCTTTATGTGATACTGAAAACTTATTAAGTACTGTAGACATTGTTATTCCTGTAAACAATAAAGGAAGAAAAGCTATAGCTTTAGTTTACTGGTTACTTGCAAGAGAAATCTTAAGAATAAAAGGAATAATTGGGGAAGATGAAGAGTTAGATGTTCCTTCATCTGATTTTGAACTTAAATTTTAATTACAACTCTAAGCTTAAATAACTATATTTAATTTAAAAATTAAATAGCAGCAATAATACTAGTAATTATAATACTAATTATATTAATAATAGTAATAACAATAATTATAGTAATATTAATAACAATAGTAATACTAATAATTATAATATTAGATTATAGTAATATTAATAACAATAGTAATACTAATAATTATAATATTGATTATAGTAATAATACTATTGATTTTAATATCAATATTCTTATAATGGTATTTTTGCTATTCATTAGGTTTTATTATTTAATTGCTAAATTATCTACTATATATTTACTATATATTAGTCTAAAATTATTTATCATACATGATTTGAATATAATGATAAGAAAACCAACAGTTTCTGGATTGTTTTATGAAAATAATTCAGATAATTTAAAAAAATCTATTGAAAATTGTTTTAGACATGAATTAGGTCCAGGGAAATTACCTTCTTTAAATAAGTCTACTCTGGAGTCTAATGGTGAATTGGATAATTTTCATGGTAATATTGTTGGTGCAGTGGTTCCACATGCAGGATATATGTATTCTGGACCGATTGCAGCAAATAGCTATTATCAATTAGTTGAAAACGGATTTCCAGATACTTTTATTATACTATGTCCAAATCATACTGGAATAGCTAATGGGTCGATTTCAGTTTTTAATAAAGGAGCATGGAATACTCCACTTGGAAATGTAAATATTGATGAAACCTTTGCAAATCATCTGATTGCTGATTTAGATATTGTAGAATCTGATTTTTCTGCTCATCTAAATGAACATAGCTGTGAAGTACATCTTCCATTTTTACAATATTTCTCTTCAGATTTTAAAATCCTTCCAATTGTAACTTCAATTCAAAGTATTGATTTAATGGAAAAATTATCAGAAGGAATTGCTAGAGTAGCTAAAGACTTGAAAACACGAATTTCAGTAATTGCAAGTACGGATTTAACTCATTACAAACCTAAAACAATAGCATATAAACAAGATGCACTTATAATTGATGGAATTTCTTCAATGGATGAAAACCAACTAATGGATGTTATTGAGAAATATGATATTTCTATGTGTGGTTATGGTCCAACTATTGCTACAATGAGTATTTCTAAAAAATTAGGGGCAAGTAAGTTTATTTCTTTAAATTATGCAACAAGTGGAGACATGATTAATAATTCTCAAGATAATGATCCTGAAGTAGTGGGATACTTATCTGGAATATTTGTTTAAACATGAAAAACCATATAATACATTACTACTTACATAAATATTCTTATTAATAGCTATTATATTATTCAATAGCTATTGGATTATAATGATTATTACATTATACTTTGGTTATCATTAATTTATCTGGTGATATTATGGAAGCTATAGCATCTGCACCTGGAAAAACAATATTATTTGGTGAACATTCTGTTGTGTATAAACAACCAGCTATTGCTACTGCTGTAAACAAAAGGGCTACAATTTCAATTAAACGAAGTACTAACGGAGTTTCTACTTTAAGATCTGATGACTTACAATTTGAAGCAGAGTTAGACACTGAAAATAAATCATACAACTTAATCCGAGGAAAACCTGGTATTATTAGATATATTTTAGAAGCACTATTTTCTACGCATGATCATTCTCCTATTGATATTAAATTGTCTTTAAATATTCCTATTGGTTCAGGTTTAGGCTCTTCTGCAGCAGTTACTGTGGCAACTCTCGCAGCTCTACATAAATTTCATGGAATTAAGTTTAATAAACATTTAATAGCTAAAAAAGCTCATATTGTTGAAAGAAATGTTCAAGGAATTGCAAGTCCTTTAGATACATTAGTTTGTACTAATGGAGGGATGATTTATTTATCTCGAGATAAAATGGTATCTAGATTTAATCTTAACTTCAAATCCTCTTTTGTTATTGGTTACACTTCTAAAAGAGGAAACACTGGAAAAATGGTTCGTTCTGTAAGGGCCTTGAAGAATCGAAATCCAAGAATTTTAGGTTCCATTATAAAAACAATGGGTCAGATAGTGGATGAAGCTAAACTAGCTATTATAAGTGGAAATAATCAAAAAATAGCTGAATTAATGAATATTAATCAAGGGCTGTTAGATTCTATTGGAGTAAACACGACTGAGTTATCTAGAATGGTTTATTCTGCTAGGAGACATGGTGCATTAGGCTCAAAAATCACTGGCTCTGGTGGCGGCGGAAGTATAATAGCTTTCTGTCCAGGAAAATCAAATGAAGTTCATGATGCATTAAATAAATATGATAATGCTATTAAAATAGCTTTATCTAATGAAGGAGTTAATTTAAAATACAGATAGTTTAACATGTTTATTAAATAGATTATTTAATGTTTAAATTACTAATTTAAACTTAATCTTATTTGTTATTTATATTGCAGTTATTATTAATACATTAATTATCAATATTTATATATTTATAATCATAAATTGTTAAAATAGGTGTTTATTTGATTATTTTAAAGTTAGGTGGAAGTGTAATAACTAAAAAGGATTCAATTAATCCTGAAGTAAATTATATTAATCTAAATAGGTTAGCAAGTGAAATTAAAAGTTATTTAGATGGACTAAATAATTCAGAAAATAATATTTCTAACTTAAATAATCATAACAACTTAATAATTGTTCATGGAGCAGGATCTTTTGGTCATCCTTCTGCTAAAAAATATGGGATTGGTTTAGAATTTGATGAAAATCAATATCCTGAAAAGAAAATAGGATTTTCAATTACTCATAATGATGTAAGCAAATTAAATAATATCGTATCTAAAGCTTTAATCAATGAGGGAGTACCTGTAATTCCTATTCCTATTTCCTCTTGTGTTATCACGAAAAACAAGAGAATACTTAGCTTTAACTTGAATTTACTTAAAAAATACTCAGAAGAAGGATTTGTCCCAGTATTATATGGGGATGTTACATTGGATACTGAAATCAAGTTAGCTGTAGTCTCTGGGGATCAAATTATTAATTATATTGCTTCAAAGTTGAATCCTGGTAAAATTATATTGGGTACTGATGTGGATGGGGTCTTTAATAAAAATCCAAAGCAATATGATGATGGAATATTAATAGAATCAGTAAGTTCTTTAGATGATTTGGATCAATTCGATTTAACCACTAACATTGATGTTACTGGAGGAATGATTGGCAAAATAAAAGAGTTGTTGCTCCTTGCAGAAGAAGGTATCGAATCTAAAATCGTAAATGCGAGTATTCCTGGATTAATTTTAGACTCTTTAAATAATAAAAATGTTAAAGGCACGATGATTAAGAAATAGCTTTAATATATTAATTTAATTAAGGAATAATTTTGATATATTAATTAATCTTAATATCATAAATCTTAAAAATTATCAATTGTTAAGTTTTCATATAATATGTTGGCTTAAACATAAACTTAATATAAACATAGTCGAAATATAAATATATTAGTTAATACATAATATTAATTAATGTATTTTTTAAGATATTAATAAAATTATAATAAATACAATAAGGCATTTATATAACATATGTGCTGTTGATTTAGCTATTAATTGTGTAATTTACAATTATAAGTTAATTTATTTAATATTTATTATACTTTATTATTAATTTTGATTTATATTGTTATGTATGTATTTTACATTCATTTAATCATTTATAAATAAATATAGCTTAATAAATAACGGGCTTAGTAAATGAAACTATTAAAAAATAAGTAAAACTTTTAAAAAATTAATTTATTAGTTTAAAATATTTTCATGTTAAAATCAGATTATGGTCATCTTAATTACAAAATTGACTTAATTAGTAGGACAATAGAAAAATGATTTCAGATAGAAAACTTGAACATCTTTTGATTTGCAAACACTTTGATGTTCAGTATAAAAATAAAAAAACGGGTTTAAAAGATATAGAACTCGTACATAAAGCTTTACCTGAGATAGATAAAGAAAAAATTGATATTTCCACATCTATTTTCGGTAAAAAATTAAATTCACCATTGTTTATAACAGCTATTACTGGAGGACATCCTTCGGCTACAACTATTAATAGGGAGCTAGCTATAGCTGCTGAAAGTGAAAAAATCGCTTTAGGGCTCGGAAGTCAAAGAGCAGCAGTTGAAAATAAAGATTTAATTGAATCTTATAGCGTAGCTAGGGAATATGCACCTTCAACATTACTTGTTGGTAATATAGGTGCTCCTCAAATTGAATATGCCTCAAAAGCAGTTGAAATGCTTGATGGGGATATTTTAGCTGTTCATTTAAATCCTTTACAAGAATCAATTCAACCTGAAGGTGATTTGGATGCATCTGGATATGTTGAGTCCATAGGACGTATTGTTGATGAAGTAGATATTCCTGTTTTAATAAAAGAAACTGGGACTGGAATCTCAGGTAGTGATGCTAAATTGCTTGAAGAGCAAAATGTGTCATATATTGATGTTGCAGGTGCAGGAGGCACAAGCTGGGCTGCTGTAGAGACTTATCGTTCCGAAGACAAATATTTAGGTGAATTATTTTGGGATTGGGGTATTCCAACTGCAGTTAGTACAGTTGAAGTATCTAATTCAGTAGATATTCCTATAATCTCTTCTGGAGGTATAAGAACAGGACTTGATGCTGCAAAAGCAATTGCATTAGGCGCTGATTCAGTAGGTATGGCATTGCCGATAATGAAAAAAGCATTTATTGGTCATGGTGAAATTATCAAATTCATAAAACTTTTCAACGAATCCTTGAAAATAGCTATGTTTTTAGTAGGTGCCTCAAATATAGAAGAACTTAAAAATTCAAGTTTAATTATAAAAGGCGAAACTAAAGAATGGTTAGATTTGAGAGGTTTCAACACAGAAAAATACGCAAGGAGGCGAAATTAGTGACAGTAGAAATAATTGCTGTTGGAGGTTACGAGGAAGTAGGAAAAAACATGACTGCTGTAAAAGTAGGTGATGAAGTCGTAATTTTTGATATGGGAATCCATTTAGATAGACTTAGCATACATGAAGATACAGATATTGACAGAATGCATAGTTTGGACTTAATAGAAAGAGGTGTTATTCCAGATGACACTTTAATGAAAGATGTTGATGGTAAGGTTAAAGGAATAGTTTTCACTCATGGGCATTTAGATCATATAGGTGCAGTAGCAAAGCTCGCACATAGGTATGATGCTCCATTAATAGCTACTCCATACACCATAGCATTAATCGAGAGAACAATTAAAGGAGAACGTAAATTTTCAGTTTCAAATCCTTTAACTACTTTAAATCCTGGTGCGAAGATTAATCTTTCTAAAAACATAACTTTAGAATTTGTACAATCTACTCACAGTATTCCTCAATCAGTCATAGCTGCATTACATACTCCTGATGGAATTATTGTTTATGCAAACGATTTTAAATTCGATAATCATCAAAAAATATCTCCACCTCCTGATTATAATAGATTAAAAGAGTTAGGTAGAAAAGGTGTTTTATCACTTATTGTTGAAACAACAAGAGCTTTAGATTATCATGAAGTAAAAACCTATTCTGAAAAAGTAGCTAAAATTATCTTAGAAGACATAATGAGAGAACCTTTAAAAGAGAAAAAAGGAATGATAGTTACAACATTCTCTTCTCATGTTGAAAGAATCCAAGCTATTGCAGATATAGCTAAAACAAGCGATAGAGAAATATTATTTTTAGGACGATCTATGGAGCGGTTTTGTGGCTTAGCAGAGTCCATGGGTATTTTAGAATTACCTCCAAATGCATCAATACTTGGAAATCCAAAATCTGTTAACAAAGCACTTGCAAGAGCCGAAGAAAAAAGAGAAGATTATTTACTTGTAGCAACTGGACATCAAGGTGAACCTGATGCACTTCTTCCAAGAATAGCTAATGGAAAAACACCATTCCAAATAAGGTCTGGAGATAATGTAGTAATATCTGCACCAGTAATCCCAAATCCAACAAATGCAGCAAATAGGCACATTATGGAGAGAAGATTAGCATCTGATGGTGCAAGAATATACAGTAATGCCCACGTTTCAGGACATGCAGGAAGAGAAGATCACAGAGATTTCCTAAGAATGCTAAAACCTTCCCACATAATTCCTGCCCACGGTGACCTAACCATGATAACTGCTTATGCTGAGTTAGCTGAAGAAGAAGGCTATAGGATTGGAAATAATATCCATATCCTAAGAAATGGTCAAGCACAAGTGTTTAATGGTGGAATATCTTAATTAAATATTTTATAGTATTTTATTATATTTTATTATATTTTATTTCTTTTTTTTTAATTAAAGGATGTGCAACAATTCAAAAATCTAAGTTTTTAAATTTTGTTAATTAACTTAAAATTACATTTATAGAATTATAATAAATAATATTATAAAAATAAACATTAATATTTAATAAAATTCTATTTTAATTAA
>NZ_LWMT01000226.1 GCF_001639265.1 Methanobrevibacter filiformis | reverse complement strand
AAATTTTCCAGGTTTTTTATTTTTATCAGCACTGGCTTGAGCTTTACTGGGCATGTAAGCATCAAATCCATTATCATGAAGATATTTAGCTGTGTCTTGGGTGTTAAATCCATTATCGGCTAATATTCTAGATTTGGTTAAATCATGATCTAGTATTTTTTGAAGTTGTTCTATTTGAATAGGTAATTGGTAGTGATCAGTAGGATCTTGTGTGATTGTTGAATTTAAAATTATTCCACTGTCACAGTCAACAACATTCTGTATATTGTATGATAGTTCTTTTCTACCTTTTTTATTCAGCATGAATCGTGCGTTAGGGTCTGTTAAGCTCACTCTAACTTTTTTATCTCTTGTTTTCTTATCTGATGATTTTTCACGTTGTTCTTTAATTTTTTGTCCTTCAGTTAGTGCATTTTTTAGCCTTGATCGTTCTTCTTTGCTGAAGTCTGATGGTTGAATTTTAACATCCTCTTTGTCTTTTGGATTGTTTGTAGCTTCGGATTTATTTTCTTCTTTGTTTTGTTCCACGAATTTTTTAGTTTTAGCTTTAAGGGTGAGTTTTTTAATGGCTTCATCTCCTCTTTTATCACCGTATTTTTCGTCTTCAAGCTCATCTAATTTCTCTGATTCTTCTAACATGTTATTAGCTGCTTCTACATAGTCTAGGGCGATTGTGCTTTGTGATGATGCATTGGCTTTAATTTTTGATCCATCAAAACCAAAATCGTTTAAAGTAGCTATTCCTACTCTTTGAGCTTCACGAACTGTGATAGCTAACATTTCTTCCATTAATTCTTTGTTTTCATTTCTAAAATTAATGAGAGTTCTGTATTTAGGTTTTTTCATCCCTGAAAGATACATGTACACAACATTTTCATGTATCGCCTTTTCAAGTTTACGACCAGACTTTATACCATCAATCTGACCCATAAGAATATTTCTAGCAAGCATTCTCCTAGAATAAGCTTTCTTACCTGGAGTATCCGAATATTTAGAATGCAAATCACCAAAATCATACCGACTAACCAATTCCTCAATAAAAAAACAAATATGATTATCTGGAATAAAGTCCCTCAAATTCAAAGGAAGTAAAAATACCTGACCAATACTATCTTCATGCAAAACCATAAACACCAACTCAACAAAAACTAAAAAACACTAATACTATATTACACCCCATAATATTTAAAACTAAGCATAACTAAAAAGAATCAAAAAATAATTATTGCACAGCCAATTTATTCTCTTTTTCATAGCAATATTATTGTATTATTTTTAATTGTTTTTTATTATTTGAATGTTCTATAACTCTATAAATGATTAAATAGTAATTATTCATGATTTAACTAATTTGTAAAATGAATCGCATTGTTAGTTTATTAATTTATTATTACTCTCAAAATTAGTATTATCAATATTAACTAAAATATTACTAATCTTAAAATTAGTATTAATTAATTATTATATTGAATTAATAAATTAATTTAGAATAAGTTAATAGTTATTTAATAGCTTAAAAATGTTTATTAAACAAAAAAGAGATAATTAGTTTATATATAGTAAATGAAATTAAAATAAAAATAAATTTAAGTATTAAACTTAAATTCGATTGTATGTACTATTTAGATTGTATGTACCATTTAATTAGCTAATTATCCTCATTTTTTGAGTTGTAACTCTATGGTTGAGACATTAGTTGAAACACCATCGTTACCAACAATTTCCTCAGTATTTATAGCTATGTTTTCAACATCCATATCTGGAATAAATCTATTTCTTACTATTTCTGCTACGTCAACAGCTCGACTTATTGCTCTTCCTCTGGCTTTTAAGATGACTTCACTTGTTCCGGTATTTATTTGGGTTACTACTGCGAGAACATAATTCATTACTGGTTTATTTCCGATGTATACAATATTTTCTTCTGACATTGATGTGACCTCCAAGATATAAACGACTGTTATATACATTTACTATTTATGGTTCTTAAAGTATTTATATTTTAGTATTTTGGAAAATTATTAGTCAGTTTATAAACCAATATTTGGAGGAATTAAATGATAGGTTAATCTAAATTTTGTAGTAACACTTTTTATTATATAATATTACTTGTAGATTATTACTTATTCAATAGTATTAGTTATTATGATTAGTATTATATTGGTATTATGTTATAATTGATATCATATGATTATATTATTATTAGTATTATTATTAGTATTATTATTAGTATTATTATTAGTATTATTATTAGTATTATTAGTATTATTAGTATTATTATTATTATTATTATTATTATTTAATGCCGCTGTGTTTTATGTTTAAAATTTTATTTATTGCGTTTAATATTGCTTCTACACTTGCCATTATAACATCATCTTGGGTTGATCTTCCTGTTGCTTGATTATTTTCTTCATCAGAAACCATTAGGAAAACTTCGGCTAATGCATCTGTTCCTCCTGTAATAGCTTCAATATTATATTCTTCAAGTTCGACATGGGTGAAATCTTGTACTAATGATTGAATAGCTTTTAGAGCTGCGTCTACTGGTCCTACTCCTATTTTTGAGATTTCTTTTATTTCCTCTTCAATTAATAGTTTTACTGTTGCTGTTGCCGATACAGATTCTCCAGTTATAACTGAAAGACCTAAGAGTTTAATGTATTCTTCCTCTGCTTTCCCAAGTACTGTTACAGCTATTGCTTTTAAATCAGCATCAGTAATTATTTTACCTTTATCTCCAAGAGCTTTAATTTGATCATAAACTGAACAGAACTGATTTTCATTCATATTAATATTATAATCCTTTAATTTTGATCTAAGTGCACTTGCCCCTGTATGCTTTCCTAAAGCTATTTTTCTTGTGTGTCCTACAAGTTCTGGAGCTATTGGTTCGTAAGTTGAAGCATTTTTCAATATTCCATCTACATGAATTCCAGACTCATGTGCAAAGGCATTTTCTCCAACAACTGGTTTGTTTGGTGGTATTTTAATACCAGTTATCTTAGAGACAAAATCAGATAAGTTAAATAGCTGTGTTGTGTCAATATTTATGTCTATTCCATATGCAACTTTCAAAGAAACTATAAACTCTTCAAGTGAGGCATTTCCTCCACGTTCTCCTATTCCATTAATGGTTACATGTGCTTGACTTGCTCCTGATTCAATAGCTATTAATGAATTGGATACTGCCAGACCAAAGTCATTGTGGCAGTGAACACTAATAGGGATTTTAATATTAGCTTTAAGTTTACTTATAAGTTCTTTTGTAGCAGAGGGAAATAGTATTCCTACAGTATCAGGCACATTAATCTTATCTGCTCCTGCTGATTCAACTGCATTGTAAATATCAATTAAATAATCTTCTTCAGTTCTTGTTGCATCTTCTGCTGAAAATTCACAAATAAGTCCATGATCTTTTGCATATTCAACAGCATTAACTGCCATGTCCATTATCTCTTCTTTAGATTTTCTTAATTTATACTCTCTGTGGAGTGGAGAAGTTCCAATAAATGTATGAACATATTCTAAATCACAGTCTAAAACATGGTCAATATCTCTCTTAAGAACTCTTGCAAGTCCACATAAATTAGCGTTTAATCCTTGTGCTTTAATAGATCTTGCAGATTCCATTTCACCTTCAGATACTGCAGGATATCCTATTTCAATTGTGTTCACTCCAATATCATCAAGTTTTTTAGCTATTTGGATTTTCTCATCCACAGTTAATGCTACTCCAGGAGCCTGTTCTCCATCACGAAGAGTCGTATCGAATATTTCAACTGTTTTTGGAAGATTCATAGATTTTTTAGCTTCTTCTATACTTTTAATAAACATTTAGTTCACAACATTACTATTAATACATTGATTTCACAAAACGATAAATTTAAGAAAATCTTCGATTGTTTAACATTTTAAGTTTAAAATGAATAAAAACTTTTATCTAACTTTCAAATCTTCGATTTAAAAAAATAGAAAATTTTGCAAAGTATCTAGTAAATTATAATTTGATTTAAATTTGTAAATTTACATTAGTTAAAAGTTTATCTTTTTATTATATAAAAAGTTACATTTATTATTACTTGTATTGTTGATATTATTACTTGTATTGTTGATATTATTACTTGTATTGTTGATATTATTACTTGTATTGTTGATATTATTACTTGTATTGTTGATATTATTACTTGTATTGTTGATATTATTACTTGTATTGTTGATATTATTACTTATATTATTATTTGTATTATTAATATTATAATTATTTATTAAACTCTAAATTAAACCCATCGATAACGTTATTAAGTTTCTAAGTCCTGGAGCTAAACCTAAAACAAACACTGTTAGTTTAAGAAGTCCTTTGATTATTGTGTCCTCAATATACTTATCAATTGCATATAGTGCCAGTAGAATAACTATTATTTTTAAGGGAAACATTGAAATAGCTGTGTTAACATTTGAATAAATTAGATTTGGAAGAACGTGCTGTTCATTATATCCGAAAAAATCAACCGCAATAAATGTTGAAGATGCATCTAATATGTGAGCAGATATAATTGAAAAATTGTACTTGTCTTTTAATAAATCCCATTTTAGTGATATGATAGCTATTATAATTGTTACAGTAATGAATGTTGCAACTACATAAGAAAGTGGAATTATATTAATCCCTTGAATATTAACTAAAACTGGAATAGCTACTATAATTCCGATTAAAAATATGATATATCTGTAATCAATATTTTTAGTTCTTTCAATCCATATACTTACAAATAATGATATTATTGTAAGTCCACCAATGATAAAATAAATTCCTGGGGTTATTAATAGCCAATTATATGGAAAAATACCATTATCAACAAGAGCACGGGTAGTAGAGCCTACGAAGATAAATGGAATAACCGAAAATATTAATTTAGATGGATCTTTGTCCAAATACTTAAAAAGTTTAATAACAAAGAATAATGCAATTATTAACAGTAAACCATATACTACTGTGTTAAAAACTGTATAACCTGAAAAAAAATATATTTGAAAGAAATTTACTATTTCACTGTAGATATCTGCCATTAAAAAGCTCCTTAATTTAAAATAGTTTATAACAGTTTATAACATGATTTATTTAATAAATCCTTTTGATTTTTTTATTGACAAATTCTCTAGCTATTAGGCGATTTGATGTTTTTTTACCTTTAGCTATTGTTTTACCTTTTTTAATAGCTTTTATAACATCTTCAGCTGAGTCACAGTCTATCTCAGTGTAACAGTCTCCAATGGATTCTATGAAATGGGAATCACTTGATCCTATCATTGGAATGTTTCTTTTAATAGCTATCTTTTTTGATTTTGCATTTGAGTATCCTAAGATATAGCGTGCATTTAAGACTTCCATAGCATCAACTTTAAGATTTTCTATTTTTTCTTTAATTAGAATGCCATGCCGATATCTTGTTAAGGGATGGGGAATAATAGCTATTCCTCCAAGGTCATGGATTTTCTCAATTGTCTCATCTGCAGGTAATCCTTTTTCTATATCTTCCGCAACTCCAAATCCTAAAATATGACCAGTTTTTGATGAAATTTCTATGGAACTTATTACTTCTATATCTTTTAGTTTTTTAGCTTCTTTAATAGCTATTTGAGAACCTTTTATAGTGTTGTGATCACTAATAGCTATGTAATCAAGACCAATTTTTTTTGCTTGTTTTAATATTTCAAGTGGTGAGTTTTTACCATCTCCTGAATATTTACTATGAATATGAGGGTCTAACTTCATTTTATTATCTCATTAAATCTTATTAAAGCTCATTAAATGAATTATTATGTATTATACTCTTTTGATAATTGGTTTGTTAATTAATTTTATTGGATGATATGATAATTTGTTGATTAATTATCTATGATTATTTGTTATTAATAAAAGTATTTCTTATACTTGAATTTCTTATACTTGAGGATTAATTCTATAATTAGTATTTATATAGATGAATCGTAAATTATAAATATTAATAATTATATATTATAATCTAATATTTACTTAAATTAATATAATTATCAAGTATTTAATATAGTTATCAAAGATTTATATATAATTATTAAGTATTTAATATAGTTATCAAAGATTTATATATAATTATTAAAAATTTAATTATATTATTCACAATTTGCACATGTTCTTTAATTCTTTTTAATGAATTGTTATTAAGTTTAATTTATAAATTATAACTTATTTATTTTGTCTTAGAACTTATAAGTAATAAGTTTCAAAAAAATTATACTTTAAATGAATCTAATGCTGTTTGATGGGTTCCTTCTATTTTTATGAAAGGTTCTGCTCTTTTCACAACTACTCCTATTGATTTAAGTTGATTTAAGTTATTAAATCTTTTTTTCTTTCTAATGTCTATAATCTTACGAGCAGATATAAGTCCGATACCTGGAACTCTTAACAACTCTTTAAATGAGGCTTGATTAACTTCAAGAGGAAATATATCTCTGTTTAATGCTGCTAAATACTTAGGATCTTCATCTAATGATAGAAAACCATCCTTATTAAATATTAACTCATCTGTATCAAATTTATACTGATTAATAAGAGCATCAGCATGGTACAGTTGATTTGTTCGTTGAGTATCACATTTTTCTCTCTTTTCAAGTGCTGTTCCAGTAACTGGAGAAAATGCACTGAAATAGCTACGTTTTAATCCTAATTTTTTATACATTGAGCTAATTGAACCTAATACTTCTTGATCTGATTCATTGTTTGCTCCAATTATAAGTTGTGTTGTGATTCCTGATGGTGCCAGTTTAGGATTTCTTTTTCCAAGTGTCTGAATCCATTTAAATCGCCTAACAATGTCTTTTTGGAAGTTTTTAGTTGAAGCTATTTCATTTAATCCATCAGGAGTTGCAGCTTCCATATTAATACTTATTCTATCTCCTAATGCCATAGACCTTTTAATAGAATCTTTTGAAGCTCCAGGAAGTATTTTAAGATGAATATAATCATTGTATCCATAATCTTTTCTAAGTAACTTAGCCACATCTATTATTTTCTCCATAGTATTATCGATGTTTTTAGAAATCCCTGAACTTAAAAAAAGACCGTTAACATAATCATTAGTATAGTAATGAAGAAATATTTTAGCTATTTCTTCTGGTGTAAGTTCTATGCGAGTAAAGTTCCTATCCTGCTGATTAATACAGTATTTACAATCATTAACACATTTATTAGTCATTAGTATTTTAAATAATGGTATTTTACACCCATTTAGTCCAGTGGTGTGATAAATTCCGGGGAGGTTTGCATCGGATTTTTTAATATGATTTGCAGAATCACAAAGGTCATATTGTGAGGAATCACATAAAATTTGTGCCTTTCTTAATGTTTCCATAGTATTATTATATATATTAAATATTATTTATTATTTTACATGAATTTAAAGGATACAATTTTTAAATTATCTAAAACTATTTAAATTTTTAGAATTAATAAAAACATTTTGTTGTTTTAAATGCTTATTTCTTTAAATTGCTTTTGACTAAACTTTTATTTCGAGACTGAAATTTAGATAAATCTTTGATTTATCGTTTTAAAAACTTTGTTTCAAATTATGATGTGTATATGGATTAAGTTGACTTTTTATATATTAATTAGCTGTTCTTTTATTAAGTATATTCTTCACTTCCAGGTATTATATTATTAAGTATTGTGCTCATCTTTTAATAGCTATTTATTTTAATATTTTCTTTCATATTTCATGTAGTTCTTTGATTTAATCTTAAATACTCTTTCAATTCTTTAGTTAAATCTAATATTAACTTATTGTATCTATACATTTAAATTTATTTATAAATCTATTAAAATGCTTTTCAATGCTTAAAACACTCAATTAATGGCTTTTTTCTCAAATGGACTAACTAAAACTTTATATAGAATGGTGGTTAATATAGTGTATGCATTTTGAAATTTATCTTAAATATTTATTATAAATTATTAAAATGTGGATTTGATTCAAAAATATGAATTAATTATTAATAGAATTAATTTTATTATTACTTTCTTTAATAGCTATTTAAGAGTTTTAGCTTATTAAAAGGTCTTATTGACTTATTATGAAGTAATATTTGAATTAATAGAAAACTATTATTGGTACATAATTACTCATATTTGAGGAGAGGCGGAAATGAATACAAATAAGAGATTTATATTAGTGATAGCTATATTTATTTTAGTTGCAATATCTTTAGTTCCTTTAATAACACCTGAGGTTGCAGCTATTCAGAGTTCTAATTCAACTACGAAGGTAGTCATGGACGAAGAAATTCCAGTTTCATGGAGTAATAAATATTATGAGAACTTGTATAAGGATGTTGGTCCAAAAGAAGTTCAAGTAGGGGCAAAACTAGTTAGAAGTGTTGGAAAATGTAGTTGTGGTACATTTTTAAAGTATGAATATCATGAAGCAAAATTTAGAAATTATTGTCCATATTGTAAGAAGGAAGGTACATTAATCTATGAACAGGGTCCAACTTGCCCAGAAGGAATGTGGGTTTGTAGAGAATGTGATGCTGATTTCTGTTTAGTCTCTGGTAAGGAACACATTCAAGGTAGCCAGGCACATCTTACAAAAGCGTAATTTAAAATCTTTATATGGATATTAATTTGTATACTAATTTATTACTAATTTTATTTTTTGTATTATTTTATTTTTATATTTTTTGATAAGATTTAATATTACGCTTTACTGTAAAATGCATACTAATCATTAGTACATTTTAAGGTATTAGTACATTTTAAGGCATTAATTAGACTTTAAGCAGTGATAATGAACTTATATCAAAATATGGCTCTTAAATCGTTTTTTATCATTTTAAACTGGATTGGGAAGGATTTTGAATCAAAATATAATATCGAATTTGTATGAACTTCCTGATATATTTGTAATACAATTTTTCTCAAGATACAAATTTTTACAGAATCATTTTAATTTATCACTGTTTAATTGTTTGGTTAATTTATTAATAAATGTAATTATTCCATAATATTTAATAATACTATTTATCTATGTATTTTCTATATATATTTTAGAAAATAATAATAAGTTTGTTTTAATATTTTTAAGCTAATTAATTTGTAGTATATCTAATATAAACATGCAATATTTAAAATATTTCTTTAATTTTATTAATTTTATTCTTAAAATTCATAAATAGCTATTTTCAAAGTTGTTAAAACTTATTGTAAATTCTATGTTTCATATACACTAAATAAGTAAAATACGGCTTAAAAAAAATTTTATAGTAAGATAATTTTAAATAAAATAGCTATTAACTACAATATTAATAGCTATTATTATATAGTATTATTATAATTAACCAATTTTTAATTTTACGTGCTTATGAAATAATTGGATGATTACAATTGGTTTTATACTATTTGTTTATATTATAACTATTAAAAAAAATTTTCATTTAATTAAAAAATTCATTTTGATTTAATTAAATAGAAAAGAACTGACTCATATATTATGCATATTATTAAAAAATGAATTATTTTGTTTGATTTAAATTGTCAAATAACTCCCATATTTCAGGATACTTCTGACTTACTGCATCATCAATTAAATTTGATGCTTCTTTACTTATGCTAAATTCTGGCTTTGTTTTCCTTAAGTATCTAAACACGGCTGCAGATTGAGCAGACCATAAAGTAATCCTAGGATTTTTCTCTATTATGCTAACAACTTCATCAACATTGTTTTTGTTTATTTCAGAAAATTCTGAAGTTTTTTCTTCTATTTCTTCGCTTTCATTACCTTTTTTCTCTTCTGGTCGTGATTCATTATTTGTTTTGATTGTGTTTGTCTTTTTAGATTCTTCTTCGTTTTGTACTGTAGATTGAGAACTTGTTTTAGTATCTTTACTTGTATTTTCACTTTTTTTAGCTTCAAATTCATTATTCTCAGAATTTTCTTTTTCTTCTTCCTTTTCTTCATCATAATTATTTTTGTTTTGTTTGGGCACTGATTTTTCTATTGTGTTACTAGCAGATTTGGTTAGAGCGTCAGTATTTTCGTTATTATGATTATTTTTATTATCTTTCTCTTGATGATTATTTTTATTACTATTATCTTCTTTGTTTTTGGAATCGTCTTTTGAGTTATTTTTTGAGTTATTTTCTAAAATATCTTCTAGTGTAAGTGAAGATATATCTTCGTCTTCGTTGATTTCAATATTTGGGATTAAAGAGTCTAATCCTCTACCTAGACCTGATCGTTTGTTTGCCATTTTCGCACCTTTAGTTGGTTTTAGCTGTAATTTCTAAGAATTCTTTTGCAAGTTTCATATATGCTTTAGTTCCTCTACTCTCGGGGTCATATGCTAAACATGGTTTTCCATAACTTGGGGCTTCAGCTAACTTAATATTTCGAGGAATAACTGTTTTGAAAATGTACTCACGATTTACAAAATATTTTTTAAGTTCACTATATACTTCTCTGCCTAATTTTGTTCTTGAATCATATAAAGTCAGAACTATTCCTCTAATAGGTGCTGGACTTTTTAATCTTTTCTCAACTAACTGGATAGTATTCATTAAGTCGGCAAGACCTTCTAATGAGTAATATTCTGCTTGTATTGGTATTATGAGTCCATCACATGCTACAAGTGCATTTACTGTAATAACACCAAGAGATGGAGGAACATCTATGATTATATAGTCAAAAAGATCTTTTACATTGCTTAATATGTCTTTTAAAACATTATAATACTCTGGATGTTTACTTAACTCCATTTCTACTCCACTTAATGATATGTTACTTGGAAGTACAAATAAATTCTTAATAAATGTAGGTTTTATGGCTTTTTCAACATTTACTTCTCCACTAATTGCAGAATATACAGTGTATTCCAGTTTTAACTTGTCAATTCCAAAACTGGTTGTCGCATTTGCTTGTGGATCCATATCCACCACTAAAACTTTTTTTCCCATTACAGTTAGGGATGTTGAAAAGTTAACAGCAGTAGTAGTTTTTCCACAGCCTCCTTTCTGGTTTATAATTGATAGTATCTCGCCCATGTTATCTTCCATATCTCAGATTATAAGAATGTTAATTTATTAAAAAGTTGTATCATGTTGATTTTATAATTTATACTATATAAGTTTTAAATTAAAAATTATTTCTTATACAATATAATTTCTAACTTATACTTTATCTCTTATACATTATATTTTATATGTTTTAACTTATATATAATACTTTATAATTAATAACTAATAACTAATATCTTATAATTTTTAATTAATAACTTAAAATTATTAACTTAAAATTTATCATTTATACTTTATAATATATACTTTATAATTTATTTCTTTTAATTTATCATTTATACTTTATAATATATACTTTATAATTTATTTCTTTTAATTTATCATTTATACTTTATAATATATACTTTATAATTTATTCCTTTTAATTTATTATTTATACTTTATAATTTATTTCTTTTAATTTATAATGTTTAACTTAAAATTATTAAGAAATAACTTAAAACTAATTATTTAAAATTTATAATTTAAAAATAATAAGTTATAACTAATAATAAATATGTTAAAATTTAGACATAATTAAAAAATTTATATACTTTATTAAGCTAATACTTGTCATGGGAAGATATATTGAACATCCTTTACTTAAACCAAATCTTACTGAAGCGAGGATTTATCAGCAAGTATTAGCTGCTGATGTATTAAAAAAAGGTAACACTATGATAGTAGCTCCAACTGCGCTTGGAAAAACATTAATAGCTATTTTAGTTGCAGCAGATAGCTTAGATAAACTTAAAGGTTCAAAGGTTCTTATTTTAGCACCTAGTAAACCATTAGCTATTCAGCATGAAGAGAACTTCAGACACTTTTTAACGGTTTCATGCACTTCAATTACTGGGGCTGTTAAAGTAGATGAGCGAAAAAAGCGATGGGATGAGTCTCAAATTATTTGTGCTACTCCTCAAACTGTTGAGTCAGATATTTTAAATGGTAGATACTCATTAAGTGACGTCTCACTTCTTGTTTTTGATGAATGCCACCATGCAGTAGGCTCTTATTCTTATGTTTATATAGCTGCAAGATACATGAATGAAAGTAAGAAATCTCTGATACTTGGCTTAACTGCTTCTCCAGGGTCAGATAAGGATAAAATTAAACATGTTTGTGAAAATTTATATATTCAAGAAGTTGTTGTAAAAACAGAGGATGATCATGATGTTAAACCCTATTTTAATCCAATAGAAATTGATTGGGTTAAAATAGAAATGGGAAAAGAACTTGAAAAAATAAGAGAACATATTAACAAAGCATTAAAACACAGGCTTAAAATGCTTAAAAACCTTAAAGTAATTCCAACAATAGCTGTAAACAAAACAGATATATTAAAAGCAAGAGGGAAAGTTCAAAATAGAATAGCTAGAGCAACAACACCTCCACAAGAATGTTACAGGGCAATTTCACTATTAAGTGCAGTTATAAATGTTCAACATTCATTAGAATTACTTGAAACCCAAGGAATAACTACATTAGACCAATATTTCCAAAGGTTAAAGAAAAAAAATACAAAAGCAGCGAAAGGTTTGTTATTAGATGCAGATTTTTCACAGGCAGTCTTTCTAACAGAACAAGCAAAAAGACATGGTTTAGAACACCCAAAAATCAGAAAATTAGTGGAAATATTAAAAGAAGAGTTAGATATTAAAGATAATAATCAAAAAACACTAAAAAATGAAAGTGATAGTGGAAGTAATACTAAAAATAAAAGTAAAATAATCGTTTTCACACAATTTAGAGATACATTAGAATTAATACATGAAAAATGTGAAGAAAATGGAATTAATTCAGTACGATTCTTTGGTCAAGGGAAAAGTGGTAATAAAAAAGGTTTAACTCAAAAAGAGCAACGTCAAATTATTAAATCATTTAAAGTAGGGACTTATGATGTATTAATATCAACAAGTGTTGCAGAAGAGGGGATTGATATTCCTGCAGTAGATCTTGTAATCTTATATGAACCAGTACCCTCAGAAGTACGAATGATTCAGAGAAGGGGACGAACTGGTCGTAAAACTACTGGATCAATGAAAGTTTTAATAACTAAAGGAACAAGAGATGAAGGATATTATTGGTCAAGTGTAAATAAAGAGAAAAAAATGAAATCTCAGCTTAAAATGAAAGATTCATTAATGAATTTAGATGTGAAACCTTTAACCCATGTTGAATCTGAAATTTTGCCTCCAAGCGATGAAATTGAAGAAGACAGTGGTGAAAGACTATTTAAAAAACTAGATCTTAAAAATGAAAAGGTAATAGTTTATGCCGATTCAAGAGAAGGGAATTCAAGAGTACTTAGAGCTTTAGACAGTCTTAAAGTGGATGTAAGAATTAAAGCACTTACTGTAGCTGATTATCAAGTAAGTGATGAAGTAGCTATTGAGAGAAAAACAGCTAAAGATTTTGTGGATTCAATTGTTGATAAACGATTATATAAACAAGCTAATTCACTTAGAGAAGAATTTAAAACTCCAATAATGATATTAGAAGGAGATGATTTCTATTCAGGATTTTTAAATCCTGATGCAATAAGGGGTTCAATAGCTTCAATTGCTGTAGATTTTGGAATTTCAATCATACCCACAAGAAATCCAGAAGATACTGCTGCAATGATTAAAAGAATAGCTATTCGCCAACAACAAGATCAAAAAGTAAATATTCAAATTAGAACAGAGAAAAAACCTGTTAATTTGTGGGAACAACAACTATTTATTGTAGAGTCCTTACCAAATATAGGTCCAGTAAGTGCAAAAAAACTTCTTGAAAAGTTTGGAACGATAGAAAATTTGATTAATGCATCAGAATCTGAGCTTCAAGAGATAGATGGAATAGGGAAAAAAATAGCTATTAACATTAAAAAAGTCTTAACAAGTAAATATTTACACTTTAAAGACGAAAATAGTGAGAATGAAAAGTTAATGTAATTAAAATTTAATCTTAGTGGAAGTATTTCTTAGTTTGATTTGCTTATTTTTTGAAATAGCTTTTGTTCAAACTTTTATTTCGTGCGGAAATTTAGAGAAATCTCTGATTTCTCGTTTTTAAAAGTTTGATTGATATGTTTAATAGTTAGAGTCTCATGGTGTTTTAATGAAAATAATAATTGATGAAAGAGGAAAAAAGTATATTGTAAATGGAGAATCTGATTTTCATAGTGATTTGGGTATTTTAAAGAAGGATTCTATTAAAAATGCATCAATTGGGGACACATTAACCACTCACTTAGATAAAGAATTTAAAGTCATAAAAGCTAATGTAAATGATTTCATTGATCTTATGACTAGACGATGTTCTATTTTAATTCAAAAGGACATAGGAGTTGTTATATCTCACACAGGAATTGGGTATGGTTCTCGTATAGTTGATGCTGGAACTGGTGCAGGAGCAATAGCATTAAACTTTGGGAATATCATTGGTGATACAGGTAAGGTATATACTTATGAAATAAGAGAAGATTTTGCTAAAATAGCTACTGAAAATATAGCTAATTTTGGCTTAAATAATATTGAAGTTAAAAACAAGGATATTAAAGAAGGTATTGATGAGAAAGAACTTGATTTAATATTTTTAGATCTTCCACAACCTTATGACATCTTTGAAAACTGCTACACTGCTCTAAATCTCGGAGGATGGATAGCTATTTATGCTCCATATATTGATCAAATTCAAACTTCATATAGAATAGCTAAAAAGATAGGTTTCACATCTATATCCATCATTGAAACTTTAGAACGAGAAATTGAAGTTAGAAATCAAGGTACTCGTCCTAAAACAAGAATGGTTGGACATAGTGGCTATTTATTATTTGCTCGTAAATTATGATTAATTTTAAATTAACTTAAATTTTATATATTTAATATAATTGTATTTCATTTCTTACAAAATAACTATTAAATAATTGAAATAGTCAACTATTATATATTGGTAGTGAAGACATACTATATAATAGCTTTAAACATACTTGAATATAATCCAAAGGGTGATTCAAATATTTAATCTTAGTAATGTTATATCCATCAAAGACTTTAAAAAAACTGATATTAATTATATTTTAGATGAAGCAAATGAACTTGAAGATGTAGCTAAGTCTTTAAAATTCTGTGATGAACTTAAAGGTAAAATATTAGGGATGATGTTCTTTGAACCATCTACAAGAACACGATTATCGTTTGAAACAGCTATGAAACGACTTGGAGGTAGTTGTGTTGGTTTTGCTGGAACTAATACCAGCTCTCTTTCTAAAGGTGAAAACATTGCAGATACTTCAAAAATGCTTGAAGCTTATGCAGATGTTTTAGTAATAAGACACCAATTAGAAGGTGCAGCTCGTTTTATCGCAGATATTGTGGATGTTCCTGTAATTAATGCAGGGGACGGTGCTGGTCAGCATCCTACCCAAACATTATTGGATCTTTACACTATAAGAAAAGAATTTGGTGATATTAAGGATATAAATATAGCACTTGTTGGTGATTTAAAATATGGTCGTACTGTCCATTCTCTTGCACATGCTCTTGGAATGTTTAATATTAAAATGAGTTTTGTAGCTCCAGAAGAGCTTAAAATGCCAAATGAAGTATTACACGATCTTAGAAAAAATAATATTCAATTTAATGAAACAAATAATTTAAGAGATGTTATTGATGATGTAGACGTTTTATATGTAACACGTATCCAAAAAGAGCGTTTTCCAGATGAAGAAGAATATTCAAAAATAAAAGGAGCTTATTTAATAAATAAAGAATTAATAGAAGGTAAAGATCTTATTGTTATGCATCCTCTTCCAAGAATTGATGAAATAGCTTATGATGTAGATAATACCATATATAATAAATATTTTGAACAGGCATTTTATGGTGTACCTGTTCGAATGGCGATTTTAAATAATCTTATTTCTTGGTAGGTAGTTATTGATATCAAAACAACCTTTATCTGCTTTTTTATGTCTTGCTGTATTATTCCTATTTTATTTTAATCTTTTTATTATTATATTTATTTTAATATTCCTTTGTTATTTCTTATTCATTATTCATTATTCTTGATTTTTTAAAATATAATTTTTTAATTTTTCAGATATTTCTTTATAATATGTAGTTTTTGTAATACTTTCATTTAATTTATCTTCTAATTCTTTGTATTGATTGTTTAGTTCTTTGTATTTCTTTTCAAGTTCAGGACTATTTTTTGTATTGATATTTTTAATATTTTTAATATTCTTGTTGATATCTGTTTTTATTTTGTAAAGTTCTTTCTGTAAATCAATAATCAATGTATTTGTGATGTTATCTTTCAAATCACTGATTTCTTTCTGTAATTCTTGAATTAAGTTATTATTTTGTTTAAATTCTTCTAATATTTCTTCTTTATCTATATTTTGAGTTTGTGATAATTCTATTTTAAGTTTTTCTGCTTCTTCTTTGTATTTTTCTATATTTTCTAAATCTAATTTTAGTACATTATTTTTTTCTATTATCTCTGTTAATCTTCTGTTTAATTTATTATTTTCTCTTTTAACATCATTTAATGATTTTATCATGTTTGTTTTTTCGTTTTCTAAGATGTTTGTTTTTGTTTCAATTGATGTTTTTTCTTGTAATGTATTGTTTAATTCTTCTTTTAAGCTGCTGTAATTTTCCCTTTCCTTTGTAATTTCGTATTTTAATATGCCGATTTCTTTTTCATAATCTGTATTGTTTTTATCATTCTCATTTTGAGCATTGTTTTGTGTTGCATTGTTAGATTCTTGAACTTCTTTTTCAAGGCTTTTTATTATTTCTTTTAAGTTTTCTACTTCTTTTTTGTCTTTTTCTGTTATTTCTTTTAAGTTTTCTACTTCTTTTTTGTCTTTTTCTGTTATTTTTTTTAAGTTTTCTATTTCTTTTTTGTATTTTTCTATTGTAGAATAGCTATTATCTAAATCTTTTTGTAGATTTGTGTTTTCTTCTGATTCTCCATTGTTGTTTTGATTTAGATTACTTAGCTCCTCACTGTATTTTGAATCTACTATAAGGACTTCTTGTGAATCTTTAAAGATATTTTCTTGTTTAGATATTGTGATTTGAACTTGTTCTGTTTTGTATTTCTTCTTTTTTCCGTCTTTAAGTGTTCTTACATACTCTCTTGAATATTTTTTAACTAATCCCTTTATAAACTCCATTGTAAGAACTCCTATATTTTTCTATTGTATAAATTATATTAGACCCTCAAGTATTTTTTCCTGTAGAAAGATAAATTAGTACAGATAAAATTATAAATAGCTATAAATATAAAATATTTGTTTTTATTGTTATATATTAGTAAATAAAAAAATATACTAATATGTATACAATAGTCAAATATTTATCTATTAGAACATTATGTACTTTCTTTATATATATAGTTATTCAATAGAATAATATTTGTAGAATATATTGTATACATAAAAAGTATTGATAGAATATATTTGATAAGTTTTTATATCAAATAACTATAATATTTTATTTCTTTTTGATAATACTTAATAATATTATTTATATCTAAAGAAAGATATATTATAACGTGATATTATGATTTTAGGAATATGTGGAAGCCCAAGAAAAGCAGCAACTAATCATGTTTTATCATATGCTTTGGAAAAGCTTGAAAATAATGGTTTTGAAACAAAATCATTTCTACTCAGGGCTAAAAAAATAGCACCATGCATTCACTGTGACTATTGTTTAAAACACAAAGAATGTGTCCAGAAAGATGACATGACAAACCTATATGCTCTTTTAAAAGAAGCAGAAGGAATAATAATGGCTACGCCAGTTTATAATGGAGGAATATCAGGTCAATTAAAATGTATAATGGATAGATGCAGAGCATTAGGTGCAGAAGACATAAATTCATTACGAGGTAAGATAGGTTTAGCTATTGCAGTTGGAGGAGATAGATCTGGAGGTCAAGAACCAGCTATTCAACAAATACATTCTTATTATATCTTAAATGGAATAGTTCCAATTAGTGGAGGTTCCTTTGGTGCTAATTTAGGTGCTTCTTTTTGGTCAAAAGATAAATTAGAAGAAGTAAAAAAAGATGAATATGGATTTAAAACATTAAATAAAACTTTAAAATACTTTACTAATTATTTAGAAAAATAGCTATTTATTTAAATCATAATAGTTATTAAATTCTTATTAAATTTTTTCTATTAATATTTATACACTTTAAAATTCATTTTCATCAACTAAATTTTAAAATTTTAACTAATATCTATTTTAAAACATCTTATTTATAATTTTTCAATTATACAATAGATTATATTTGATATACAATAAATTTTGCAATATATATTCCTTAAGTAATGTATTACATATATGATTATTAATATGATATAGTCAAAAATTCAAATTATATTATAAAGATTAAAAGTTTTTCCTGTAATATGAGAATAAAATTTAGTTATGATATTTGCAAAATTTTCTATTTTTTTTAAATCGAAGATTTTGAAAGTTAGATAATTTTTTTTATCGTTTTGCGAAATCCTGTTATAGTAATATATAATAGCTATGGAAAATAAAGAATTAACATTATAATTTTTATTGCACTTTTTGTATTTTTTAGGTGAATTTATGGCTTCGAAATTAGTTAGAGGTAGTTTTTTAATATTAGTTGGAAATTTGGTCTTCCGTGTTGGAGGATATGTTTATAGGTTCTTAATGGCCACATTACTTGGACCTTCTTCTTATGGTATTCTTGGTCTAACACTACCTTTACAGGGAATTTTCCAAGTATTGTCTGCAGGAGGACTTCCACCAGCAATAGCTAAATATGTTGCAGAGTACAATGCATTAGATGAACATGCACTTGCTAAGCAGTCTATATTCACCTCACTTAAAATAATGATATTTTTAGGACTTCTTTTTGGACTTTTAATGGTTTTTTTTGTAGCTCCATGGCTTGCTTTTGATGTTTTTAATAAACCATTGGCTTTATATCCTCTTCAGGCTGTTGGTCTTATTACTCCATTTAGCGTTATTGTAGGAGCTTTTAGAGGAGCATTTCAGGGAGTATATAAGATGGAATATATTCTTGCTTCTCGTACATTTGAACAAATTGGAATGATACTTTTTGCAACTGCTTTTGTGATTATAGGGCTTTCTGCACTGGGTGCGGTTCTTGGATCTGTTTTAGGATTTGTATTATCTGCAGTAGTTTCTTTAATACTCTTTAAAAAATACATGTGGAAATATATACCTCAGCCTGAAGAAAATGAGAAATTTTCAATAGCAGATGAGCTTAAACTTGCTAAAAAATTAATATTTTTCTCTGTTCCAGTTACAGTAACTGCTCTTGCTGAAATGGGGATTTATAGTATATGTACCTTTATAATGGGAATGTTTATAACTTCTTCAGAGATTGGTCACTTTACTGCTGCAGATCCAATAGCTAGATTACCTCTTGTAATTTCAATATCTGTTGCAACAACCATACTTCCAGCTTCATCTGAAGCATTTGCTCTTAAAAGCCAGGAACTTTTGGATAAATATGTTTCAATGTCTTATAAATACTCAATGCTACTTATAATTCCAATGTGTATAGGAATAGCTATGTTTTCAAAGCCTATTATGGAATTAGTTTACTTCTTAAGACCAGAATATGTATTGGGTGCTGGAGCATTAGCTATTCTTGTTCTTGGAATGAGTTTTTACTCCCTATTTGCAATTTCTGCAAGTATAATTCAAGGAATAGGAAATCCAAAGATTCCAATGTATGTTTTAATCTTTGGTGCAGTAGTTACATTTGTTCTTGGATGGTTTTTAATCCCACTTTTTGGTATTGAAGGAGGTGCACTTGCAACAACAATTGCATCCTTTTTAATTATGGTTCCAATTTTAGGATTCACTTTTCATTTAACTAAAACAACTCCACCTTACAAATTCCTAGGAAAACTAATAGTTGCGGCAATTATAATGGCTGTATTCATATATCTAATTCCAAGTACAATATTAGGGCTTGTTATAGGAATAATATTATGTCCAATTTTATACATAACTATATTAATACTAATAAAAGCATTTGACAAAAGTGATTTTGAATATATTCGTAATTTTTCAACTAAATTCGGACTAATATCTAAATTAGTTAATAAAATAGTAGATATGGCTGAAAAGAGATATTAATTGTTAATATCAATCAATTAATAAACCCGTCTATTCATAAAAAAGTATACTAAGGGATACTAAGGGCCATATATTTTTTAAATCAATTTAAATTTTATTATATATACATTTAAATTTTATTATATATGCAATTATGACTGTGTCAAAAACTTCAGGGTGAACAAGTGAAAAAATTCAATGAAAAGTACAACATATATATGTAATGTTCAGTATAATTCAAAAAAAAGTGAGTATAATAACATTAATTAAATGGAGGAAGAATATAGTTAAATCTATGCAAAGAGAAAACAAACTTCCTCCAAGTAATAATTTGAATGTTAAAATATATAATACTGATGGTACCAAGAGAGTTGTGATAGAAGAAGAAATATTATACTTAGATAATCGTGTAGACCCAACATATCATCAAACATTGGAAGAAATGACAGGTAGGAGTCTTAAATGTCGTTACATCGATAATAGTGATTTTAAATGTGAATGTTGTGGTTCAGACTCATTTAAAATACATGATTATGGTCTTAGAAATCTGAATAAAAATCAAAAAATAGAATCCACAATTTAC
>NZ_LWMT01000225.1 GCF_001639265.1 Methanobrevibacter filiformis | reverse complement strand
AAACATAACCCACTTAAAACCCAATAAACTAAATAATAATCCTTATTTTAACTTAATATTACTTCATCATCACAATATAAACCAATAAATATCAATTAACTAATCAATGAATTATGGAAGATCTCCTTAAAGTATTAAAGTATTAAAGTATTAAATTATTAAAGTATTAAAGTATTAAAGTATTAAAGTATTAAAGTATTAAATTATTAAATTATTAAATTATTAAATTATTAAATTATTAAATTATTAAATTATTAAATTATTAAATATTGTTTTATTTATTTTTCTTTTTGTGGTTATTGTTATATTTCTACATTTTTTCCAGTTATTTTTTTCATTTTTCTAATAATCGAAAGCTTTTTATATAATCAATTAAATATATCTTTTTATCATCTAATTCTTATTGAATTTATACTATTTTTATAAGTTATTGTTTTATTAGGTGAACTTTTAATATTTAATAAACTCTTTTTGGGATTTAATATTCCCTGGATGTGGCGTTAAGCTGAACAAGAGGTGTATTTTAATGTATAAACATATTAAAGATGCGTGGAAAAACCCTGATAATTCTTATGTAAGGGAACTTATGTGGGAAAGAGCTCCTCAGTGGAGAAAAGAAAAAGTAGTTCAAAGAATAGAAAGACCTACAAGACTTGATCGTGCAAGATCATTAGGTTATAAAGCTAAAAGCGGTTATGTTCTTGCTCGAACTCGTGTTAGACGTGGTGGAAGAAGAAAATCTCGTTTTACAGCAGGTCGTAGACCTAAAAGAATGGGTGTTAAAAAGATTACTCCTGCAAAATCTATTCAAAGAATTGCTGAGGAACGTGTAGCTAGAAAATATCCAAATTTAGAAGTTTTAAACTCTTACTGGGTATGGGCTGATGGTAAATTTAAATTTTATGAAGTTATCTTAGTGGATCCTAATAATCCTTCAATTAAAAATGATAATAAAATTAATTGGATTTGCGAAAACCAACATACTGGTAGAGTTTTCAGAGGCTTAACCAGCGCAGGTAAAAAAGGTAGAGGTCTTAGAAACAAAGGTAAAGGTGCTGAAAAAGTAAGATAATTATTTTATTTTACTTTTCATTACTTTTTATTTAATTTAGGTCCTATTTATTTCATGATACTAATAACACTGTTATAATACTAATAACATTATTAATAATAATTTTAATTCAATAATAATTTTAATTTTTAAATAGCTATCTCTTATCAAATATTTTATTTTATTAGCTATTTTTATCATCATTATTTATTCCACTATATTTATCCACTATATTTATTGGTTGTTATCAAATGATTCATAATATAAGATATAGAATTTTTGTATATGCTGATGAAGATGAAGAAAAACTCATAAACGCTCTTCATAATCTATTACCTACAGCTGAAGTTAACAGAGAAATAGCTGAAGGCTTTGATGAGAAACCTATTACAATTTTATCTGGTAGAATAGATAAAAATAGAGATATTAAAAATTTTGTGGAAAAACTAACTAACACACCACAATTTGATAAAAATAGTTTTATAGATAATCTAAGTAGAAAAATGGATGATAATGGGAATCTATTTTTGAGATTTTCAAAAGAATATGCTTATGAAGATGAACTTAAAATAATAGATTCTGGAGATTCTATTCATCTAAAACTTAAAATAGCTGCTTTTCCTGCAAAAAAGAAAATAGCTATTGATGTTATTAAAAATAATCTTTAATAGTAAATAGCTATTTAAACATTAAAATAAGGTAGGACTAATGATTATTAATTTAAAAAATCATTAAGGTGCAAAATAAAATGATTTTTCATGATTTTAATTTAAGAGGGGGGAAATTCAGCTCTGATTTAGAGTTAGTTAGAGAAGCCTATAGATTAGGTTGGAATCATGTTAATTTGATGTATTCTACTGATAATTATCTAAATTTGGATTATAAAGATGAATTAATTGAGGAATCCTTAAATTTAACAAGTGAATATTCTAAAGGACCAATTAGTATTGATTTTGGTGTTGAAATTAATGTTAAAAACCCTAATGATATTAGAAAGTATGTTAAAAAGTTTAGAGATTCAACTAATATAATATCTATTTGGGGTGGAGATATAAAGATTAATCGTATAGCTTGTGAAAATATACAAATAGATGTTCTTTCCCGTCCTTATTTTAAACGATATGATGCTGGTTTAAATCATGTTTTAGCAAAGGAAGCAGTTCGCAACAATGTAGCTATTGAACTTTGTCTTAATGATGTTTTAAATTCATATCTTACATACAGAGCTAAAATAATAGCTAATTTTAGAGATATTATTAAATTATATAAAAAATTTAAATTTCCATTAATATTAAGCTCTGGAGCAAAATCAATCTTTGATATCCGCACACCTCAAGATACATTTACTTTTTTCAAACTCTTAGGGCTTGATACTAATCATTTACAGAATTGTTTCAATAATAATCCAAGAAATATAATTAATTTTAATAAGGAAAGAGATAATATTGTTGTTCAAGGTGTTAAAAAGATTAGAAAATAGATATTAATTCTTAATTACTACTGCAACATTTATATGGCTTTATGATTGTATAATATTCAAATAAAGGTTTTTCGGTATCTATGAAACTTAAAATTTTACCTCCAACACTTAGACTTAATAATAGGTATCTTGTTTTAGATATTAAATCTGAAGGGAAGATTACAAAAGATGATTTGGTTTTAGCTACGTGGGATGCTTGCGTTAAGTTTCAAGGGGAACTTGGAACAAGTAATTTCAACTTATGGGTCATGAAATTTTTTAGCTTTAATTCTATTTCAAAACAAATGCTTAATGATTATCATACTAAATTTTATTATTATCGAGCTATTTTAAGGTGTGGTCGTAATTTTGAAGATGATGTTAGGGTTAGTTTATCATTAATCTCAAAATTTAATAGAAAAAAATTAGCTATTACAACAATTGGTACTTGTGGAACAATTAAGTCTGCTGTAAATAAATTTATTAATTAATCTTATTTTTTTTCATCTGTGGTATTAATAATAGCTATTGAATTTGTTTTCCTATTTCCTACATTTTACTGATTTATGTACATAAATTTGAATTATAATCTATGGTATTTATGTAATTTAGCTATTATCAATTAAAGTAATAAAATGTAACTTTAATAGAAAACTTTATAAACTCTTAAGTACATACATTATAATAGTATATAATTTTTATATGAATTTAAAATCTTTTGAAATGATTATATTATATACAAAAATCTGAAAATTTGAACTGATTTTTAAAATTCAAATAGTATTACTATTTATTGTGTTATTGAATTTTAAATAGTTTATTACTTAGTAAAATCATATAAATAATTTATATTTAATTATTATAGCTAATTTTGAGCATTATTTTTAAAATAGCTATTTTCCATGAAATATAATCCAAATCAATTATTATTAACTTAATTAATTTTATTAACATTTTTGTCAAAAAGAGAGGTAATTTAATATGCAACCATTACAAAATGCTGGATATGATAGGGCAATCACTGTTTTCAGTCCTGACGGAAGATTATTTCAAGTGGAATATGCAAGAGAAGCAGTAAAGAGAGGAACAACCTCCTTAGGTGTCAAATCAGATGAAGGGGTGGTACTTGTAGTTGATAAAAGAACCACAAGTAAATTAATTGAATCTAAATCTATTGAAAAAATATTTCAAATAGATGACCATATAGGTGCAGCTACTTCTGGGCTTGTAGCTGATGCAAGGGCTTTAGTTGAAAGGGCTCGTGTTGAATCTCAAATAAATAAGATATCTTATAGTGAACCAATTAGGGTAGAAACACTTGCAAAGAAAATATGTGATATGAAACAACTTTATACTCAAAATGGAGGTGTTAGGCCATTTGGTTCAGCACTTATTATTGGTGGAATAAGCGACAATATCTGCAAATTATTTGAAACCGATCCAAGTGGGGCTTTAATTGAATATAAAGCGACAGCAATAGGGTCTGGAAGATCTGTAGCTATGGAAGTCTTTGAAGAAAATTATAAAGAAGACATCAGCTTAGAAGGAGCTATTAACTTAGCTTTAGATGCTGTCTACGAAGCTACTGAAGGAAAAACCACTGCAGACAGTGTTGAAATAGCTATTATCGATAACAGCACTAAAAAATACAAAAAACTTTCAGATGAAGCAGTAGAAACATATGTTACTTCTCTGTTAGAGAGAAAAGATGAAAATGATGAAGAAGATGAGGAGACTTCAGAAGAAGAAATAAAAGATGAAGATTAATCTTCAGTTTTAATTTTTTTTAATTCTTTTCATTGTTTAGCTGTTGGTTATACTATTTGACTAATTATTAACCTTCTATTGTTTTTACTATTAATCCTGTTAGTAGTATTATTAATTTTACTTTTATCTAATAATTAAATTAATAATTCTATTATTTTCATTTATTATTTTTTCACTATTTTCCTTTTAGATATTTTCTATTGTTTATTTTGAGTAAAAAACTTTAAATTAACTTAATACAATATACTAATTATATAAATTCATTAAATAGATACTATTTATTTTATATTTATTTTATAGGTGATTATTAATGGTTAATATAGATGATGCTATCATTGCAAGATTAGAATCTCATGGTGAAAAGTTTGAGGTTTTAGTTGATCCAGATTTAGCAGCAGAATTTAAGAATCCTGAAAATAAGGATATTGCTATTGAAGATGTTTTAGCAGTTGAAGAAATTTTTAAAGATGCTAAAAAAGGAGATAAGTCTTCTGAAGAGGCTATGGAAACAGTTTTTCAAAATATTGATATTTTAGAAGTAGCAACTGAAATTGTTCAAAGGGGAACTATTCAATTAACTGCAAAGCAGAAAAAAGAAATGCAAGAAGAGAAAAGAAAATTAGTAGTTAATAAAATATCAAGAGAATCTATTAATCCTCAAACTGGACTTCCGCATCCTGTAAAAAGAATAGAAAATGCAATGGATGAATCAAAAATACATATTGATCCTTTTAAATCTGTAGATGAACAAGTAAAAACTGTTTTAAAAGCTATTAGGGTCAAAATACCAATACGCTTTGAAAAAGTGAAGGTAGCTGTTCATTTACCAGGTAATGTAGCAGGAACTGCTTTTAGCTCCATATCTCGGTTTGGAATAATCTTAAATGAAGAATGGCAACAAGATGGTTCATGGATAGCTATTGTTGAAATACCTGGAGGTCTCCAAGATGAATTTTCTGCAAAAATGGGGGAACTATCTGGGGGAAAAGCTGAAACAAAAGCAATTAAATAAATAAATCAGTTAAATAAAGTATTTACTTAAATAATTAATTGAATAGCTAAATTAAATATTATTTCCATATTGCTTTATTTTTTATATTTTCTATTATTCTCATAGTTCTTTTTTTATCTTTATTTTTAAATATTGTATTGTATCTGTAAAAAATAATTTTTGAAATAGAAAACCACACCTAAAATTTACAGTGTTATTTTTGCTATTTTTAGTAAACTATTAATATTAAAAGTTCATAAATATAGTATTACTTAGGAAATTATGGTGTTAAATATGGATAGAAAACAAATTGCTGTTGATTTTGCTAAGTCTTTAAATCATCCTGAAATCGTGAAAATTATTTTATTCGGATCTGTTGCACGGGATGAAGATACGGAGGATTCTGATATTGATATTTTAATTATTACGAGTAAAAAACAGGACAAAAGAATTATTGGTGATGATGTTTATGACAAAGTAATTGATGTTCTTATTAAAACAGGTGAACATATTTCAGTAAAAATTAAACATGATAGTTATTATACTAAATATAAGGATTTTTCTTTTTTTTCAAATGTTAATAAAGATGGGATTTTAATCCATTAGAAAAAATAAATAACAGGAATATTTATGGATGAAGAGGTTAGGCTAGAGTTTCACAGTGCTTATGGGCAATTAAAGACTCTGAAATTGCCATAATTAATGAAAGATACAACAATTCAGTTAATCGTTCTTATTATGCAGTATTTCATGGTGCTAAGGCATTATTACTTAAAAAAGGAATAAATACAAAGAGTCATAGAGGAACTCTTCAATTTTTTGGTAAAGAGTATATTAAAACAGGAGAGTTTAATCCAGGAATATCTAGAATTTTGTATAAGTTATTTGATGATAGAGAAGATGCAGATTATGATGTTAGAGTAGACTTCTCAAAAGATGATGCAATACACAATATTCAAAAAGCAAAAAATTTCATTGAAGAATGTGAAAAATTTCTGAAATAAACTTTAAATGTGTTCAGGAGAGAATAGGACAATATTTTAGGGAACATTTAAACCATTGGTACAGGATAGCACAGTTACTGAAGCCTAATAGATTTCTTGCCTGCGACTCCTCGATTTCTATAAGTCGGAGTAGTTAAAAGTCTCTATCAAGTAAAGTTTGCTTTGAAAAGTATAATTATTTTCCATTGAACTTCAAATCAATGATTAATGGGTTGAATGATTAATATAATTTTTAAATTTATTGTTTTTTTAAATTGTAGTTTATTTATTGTTTTTAATGATAATTCACAGTTAATTATGGTATTGATTTGAATTTTTTAATATTATTTTTTAGTATTATTCATAATAATCTATTTCCAATTTTGAATTTTTGAAATATCCTTTCAAATTGTTTATTTTTACAATATTCCTTTTTAATTTAATCTATAATATTTATTCTTGGTACTCTTTCTAAAATAAATTTTAAGTATACATGTATTAAAAATATTTAACTATGAGTAATTATAAATAATCATAAGATTAACATAATAATACCAATTATAAAAGTATTTTTATAAAATTATTATCTATTGCTTATCCAAATATTACATTATATGGCTTAAATTAATAATTATATATTTTTATCACTGTTCAATTCATTTAATGCTTAGATCGCCTTAGGGAGAATAAAGTGTATGATAAATGTAAAAGATAAATATTTAGTAGTTCCAAGTGAAATACTAGCTGAAGGAGATTATTATTCTGGAAGAGGAACTTTTAAGGAAGGGAGTAAAATATGCTCTTCATTAACTGGTTTAGTATCTATAAGAAATAAAAAGATTAGTGTAATTCCTCTAAAAAGCAAATATATTCCAAAGAGAGGAGATGTGGCAATCGGAGAAATCGACGATGTTCGCTTTTCAATGTGGGGAGTAAATATAAATTCTCCTTACTCGGGAATACTTCCAGCATCAGAGGTTTTTGGAAGAGAAAAAAACGACTTAAATAAAGTTTTTAAAGTTGGGGATGTACTATTTTTAAGAGTAGTAAGTGTTGATGAAGTTAAAAAAGTTAGATTAGGTCTTAAAGGTAGAGGAATGGGAAAATTTAGAGGAGGAATATTAGTAAATATCGCTCCAACTAAAGTTCCAAGATTAATTGGTAAAAAAGGCTCCATGATAAACATGATAAAAGATAAGACTGATTGTAAAATAGTTGTTGGTCAAAATGGTGTTGTTTGGGTTAAAGGTGAAAAAGAAATGGAGCTAATTACTAGAGACATAATAAACTTAATTGAAGCTGAAGCTCATACTTCAGGACTTACAAACAGAATCAAAGAAAAATTATATTTATTAATTGATGGTGAATTACCTGAAGACTTTAATTTAAATAATCCTGATGATGTTAAGGATAATGATTTTGAAGAGGAACTAGAAAAACCAGAACTTCAAGAATTTAATGAAGGTTTAGAACATTTTGAGGATAGTTTTAATAATGAGTTTAATAGTTCAGAAAACGAAAGTAAGGATTTAAGGGCTAAAAATGATATTGATAATAAAAATGAGGAGTTTAAATCTTATGGTGCTAATTTAGATAGTTTTAAGTCTGTTGATGTTGAACCTGTTAGTGATTTAGATGGTCTTAATTCTATTAATACTGAAAATATTCAGTTGAAGTCCATATCTATTGAAAATAGTGGATTAACTAAGCCTAATAATGAAATTAAGGCTCCTAACTTTTTAAAGGGTAAAAATTTAAAGATTCAGAATAAATCCTCTGACAACAGAATAAGCACAATAGAATATATTACGAATTCATCTATAATAATTGATAGTGTGAAACCTAAAACAAAAGAAGAACTTGAATTAATTAAGGAAAAATTAAAGTCTTTAAAGAAAAAAGAATAGATTATTCTATTTAAATTAATAATGATAATAAATAATTAGCATATTGGTAAAGATGAGAATATAAGAGGTGATTATAATCACAAATGATAAAGTTGATAGTGGGCGAGAGGATGGAAGAGCATTCGACGAAATCCGTTCTTTGAAAATTGAAGCAGGAGTCTTGAAACGAGCTGATGGTTCTGCGTATCTTGAAGTAGGTGGGAATAAAATAATTGCAGCTGTCTATGGTCCTAGGGAATCATATATTAGACGATTACTTCGCCCAGACACTGGAGTTATACGTTGTAGGTATAATATGGCTCCCTTCTCTGTAGATGATCGTAAAAGACCAGGTCCTGATAGACGGTCAACTGAAATATCTAAATTAACTGCTGAAGCACTTAGACCCTCTTTACTTCTGGAAGAATTTCCAAGATCTATGGTAGATGTTTATATAGAAGTTATTGAAGCTGAAGGAGGAACTCGGTGTGCAGGTATAACTGCAGCAGCAGTTGCTTTAGCTGATGCTGGAATTCCTATGAAAGATATTGTTGTTGGTTGTGCAGCTGGTAAGAATAATAATGAAATTGTCTTGGATTTATCTGAAGTTGAGGATAAAGAAGGTCAAGCGGATGTTCCAGTAGCTATTATGCCACGGACTGGAGAAGTTACCTTACTTCAAAGTGATGGAAATCTAACAGAAGAAGAATTTAATAAAGCTTTAGACTTAGCTATTGAGGGATGTATGAGGATTAGTGAAGTTCAAAGAGAGGCACTTAAGGCTAAATATGGAGAATAGTTAAATAGGGGTGAATAATATGAATATCATACCTGAAATTACAAAAAATAGTATAATTGGTCTTATAAATAATGAAGAAAGAGAAGACGGAAGGTCTCTTAATGAATATAGGGATATTGTTATTGAAACAGATCTTGTCTCAAAAGCTGAAGGTTCTGCAAAAGTAAAATTAGGCGATACACAAATAATAGTGGGTGTTAAACCTCAAATTGGTGAACCATTTCCCGATACTCCTGATTCAGGAGTTTTAATGATTAATTCTGAGTTTTTGCCTATGGCAGATCCTACATTTGAACCAGGACCTCCAACTGAGGATTCCGTTGAACTTGCAAGAGTTGTTGATAGATCAATTCGTGAAAGTGAAATGGTAGATTTAAAAAACTTATGTATTTTAGAAGGCAAGAAAGTATGGTTACTCTTTGTTGATTTACACATCATTGACTATGATGGGAACCTTTTTGATGCTGCAACACTTGCAGTTGTAGCTGCTTTATTGAATACAAAATTACCAATGGTTAAAATTGAAAATGACGAATTAATTGTAGATAAAGAAAATACATCTCCTTTAAAATTAACTGATAAAGTTACTTTGTGCACTGCTGTTAAAATAGGTGATAAAATGGTATTTGATCCTTCACTTGAAGAAGAAGCTATTTTAGATGCAAGACTATCTATAGGTATAACTGAATCTGGAAAAATATGTGCTATGCAAAAAGGAGGTAATGGATCATTATCTCAAGATGATATAAGAATTGCAGTTTCAACAGCTTATTCTTTATCTAAGAATTTATTAACTGCTCTTAATTAATTGTGCATACTCTGAATTGAAAAATAAAAAATTTTCCAATTCTCTCCTTATTGTGTTGAATACGATTAAAGTGCCATTGGGGAGATTTTACAATTTTCTATTTTGTGAAATCAGCGATTTAAACATTAAGTTTAAATACTTGCAGGAACTAATATTATCATTGGTAAGTTTTTACTGCTTATTTTTTCATTGTCTTTTGATTAGTTAATTTCAATTATTAGTTAATCTTTAGATTTCAATTATTATATTAAAGTTTATTAAAGTGATATTATGGCTAGAACTAAAAAAGTAGGAATTACAGGAAGATTCGGAGCTAGATATGGTAGAAAAGCTAAAAGGTCTGTAAAATCCATTGAAGAAAACATGAAAAAGAAACATGTATGTCCTAAATGTGATAGACCTTATGTTAAAAGAGTCAGTGCAGGGATATGGAAATGTAAAAAATGTGGTGTCACTTTTACAGGTGGGGCTTATGTGCCACAAACTCCTATGCTTAAATCTGCTGCTCGTAATATAAAAAGAGCTGTTGGAGGTCAATAATTGTATAGATGTTTAGAATGCGGGGCAGAAATCGATCTTAAAAGTTACATGGAAAATAAATGCCCTAGTTGCAGATATAGGATTCTTGTTAAAAAAGTTCCTGAAGTTAAAAATGTTATTAAGGCGAAATAAGTAATATTTTGGATTTAATTAAACATTTGGATTTAATTAATAACTATTTATTTAGTTTATTTTATTATTAATTTTTAGATAATATAATTAAAAGCATCATTTAGTTAAAAATATATTAATTAGATGTATTTTATTAAATATGTACTTTTTAAACAATATTAGGTTATTTTATGCTTATTTCTTCATCACGTAAACCTTCTCAAAAAACAAGGTCTTTTTGTAAGAATTTATCTAATGCCTTGGATTTTCCATATATTAATCGTGGAAAAATGAGTATTAGGGATTTGTTCTTAAAAGCACATAGTGTGGATGAAAATTCATTAATTTTAGTATATGAAAATAAAGGAAATCCATCTAAAATAACTTTTTACAATGAAAATGGTGATGAAGGCTTATCACTTATTATCTCTGCAAAAATAACTAAAGAACGGCTAAATATTGATACTAATTATTTAAAATTACAGTGTGATTTTCCTAAACTTGAAGTATTAAGTGAAATTATGAATATACCTACTGGAAAAAATATTGTTGGTAATTATATTCATATTAAAAGCTCAAATAAAAATGATAACATAGCTATTATTGAATTTTACAATAATAAAGATTCTAAAATCGATTTTGAAATAGCTATTAAAAAAATTATAACTTAATCTAATTGAGTATTTTTGAGTTATTTTCATAAATTTATTTTCATGGTATGATTTAATGATATTAACTGATGATAAAACTCAGATTGTTAATAATGTAAACAGTACTATTTCTCTTGAGTTTGATAGCTTAGAGGAATCTCAACTTGTTTACAAATCAGTTATAAATGAAGTTAAAACTTCTCCAGATTATAGATCTAAGCTGAATTTAGCTATTAAAGATAATTTTATACATATTACTATTGATTCTCAGGATATGACTTCATTTAGAGCTTCAATTAACTCTATTATCAAGTGGATTAAATTATCTTTAGAAATTATTAATTTAACTAAATTTTAAGATATTTTTAATGTTTTAAGTTTTATTTAATTTTCATATTAATAATAATTTTAGATATAATTAAATATTATAAAATTTAAATTGCAATATTGATAATTACTTAGTTAAAATTATATTAAATCTAATTATTATATTTAATTTATATATTAATTTAATCATGTAATTCAATGATAATTTTCATGATTATTATGTATGTGATTATACAATTTATTTAATACATTTTATTTAAAATACAATTTATTATTAAAATAGGTGATTATATGGACGTTCCTCAAAATATACAACATCAAATAAATCAATTTCAACAGTTACAACAGCAAGCTCAAGCTGTTACAGTTCAAAAACAAAATGTAGATATTCAAATTAAAGAAACTGAAGTTGCAATTGAAGAGCTTAAGAAAACGGAATCTGGTGCTGAAGTATTTAAAACAGCAGGTAATATTCTTATTAAAGTGGATAGGGATGAGATCAATGATGAACTCACTGAAAAGTTAGAAACTCTTCAACTTAGAGAAAAAACAATGGCTCGCCAAGAAGAAAGAGTTTTAAAGAAACTTCAAGAAATGCAAACATCAATTCAAGATGCTATGAAATTAAGTCCTCAATAAGTGTACATAATTTATTTTAACTTTTAGTTATTATTTTATTCAATACTTTTATTATCTAATATTTTTATTATTTTTATTTCTAATGCTTTTATTATTTTTATTTTTTCTAATAATAGTTGGAGTGTAATTTTGAAAAAACTTAAGTCTTTGAATCAAGAAGAATTAGATGAAATCTCAGATTTTTTATCTTCAACAGCTATTGATTATATTTTATCTAAAGTTTCATCAAAAGAATTACTTGATATAGATGTTAATATCGAAATTTCATATAAAACTGAGCTTGATGTAGATATGAGCATTGCTCTAGATTTTGATGAATTTTCTTCATGTAATAATGAGCTAATTAACCAAACTATTGATATTTCTTTAAGTGCTCTTGATTCATTTTTAGATAGTTATCGTGAATAGCTATTTTGCATTCTATGGTGGATATTTCATACTAATTTTGTAATTTATTTTTTATTTTTCAAATTTTATTTATTATTATTATTATTATTTTGGACAAGGAATTTGAAAAATAAAAGATTTTTTCTATATAATTCTAACAATTCTCACTTTAATTGTTGATTTCAATTAAAGTACCTATAATGAGGTTTTGCAAAATTTTCTCTTTTGCTAAATCAGTGTTTTATATTTAACTTCAAAAAATCTAAAACTTTTTATATTATATTTAATAAATGTAATAATTACTGCATACAATTTTGATTAATTGTTTTAATAGTATATTTAAATTAATAATTTTTCATGTATTATTTATAGTAAGAGGATTGCAATGAAAAAATCTACTTATGTCTCTATTATAATAGCTATTATATTATTGTTCGGAGTATTTTTATATGTTGCGTCTCAGTTTAGCTTAGTAGAGCCAGTTGGACGTTTAACAATTACAAAAGTCGGCAATCCTGATATGTTTCCAGGACATGCAAATGCAGAGGTTCTTTCTGAATATGCTGCGAAAAAAGGATCTAAATGTATTTTAGTTGTTCATTATGGTGGGGATTCTAATTACCGTAACTTTGATGAGGATGAGCAGATTTTAGCTCCAGATGGAGTATCGGTTTTAGAACTTGCTTTTGTTGATCCTTCAACATATAAAACCTATGTTGACTGGGGAGAGGTTATTCAAACGTTTTTATTTGGAATTCCTGAGGATAGATATGATTATAAGGCTGATGGTATTTATTTCAATACTCTTGATGAAGCTTTAAATTATATTGATCGGTTAGCTGTGGATAGAGGTCAAGAGGGACCAATACCTATGTTTTATCATGGAACTGTAAGGGAAGGTGATCCTTACTTAAATCCTGGTTGCGGATTCCCATTATATACTCAAATTGCTTGGAAGTATTATGGGCGTCTTGGTGCATATTATTACATAGCTAAGGGGTTAATTTGGCCGTATATTTCAAATAAATATTATCCTTATGAAATAAGTCATTTATCTGATTTACAAAGGTTGTATAACTATAATCAACTTAATTATAGATGAATTTATTATTATTTCTCTTTTTTATTATTTCTCTTTTTTATTTATGTTATTCTATTTATCTTATTTTTAAACCAATATAATTATTTTAGATAACTTATACAGTGCTTTAAATAGCTTATCTTTATTCCATTGCTATTATTTTTTTAAATTTTAATGATTTTTAGGTATACCTAAACATTTATATATGTAGATAAATATAATTATTTTTAGGTGTCCCTAAACTTTTCACTTAATAATTTTTCACAATTATTTTTAGGTATTCCTAAACATTTATATATGTAGAATTTCATAATATTTTTAGGTATTCATAAAAATTAAATTTATGAATAAGTCATGTTAATGTTGAATATAATGTCTATATCAATATAATTAAATTGTAAAGTGGTATCATGAACGAAGAAAAATTTCAAGGAACTGTTAAAACATTAGATGAACTTAAAAATGGTGAAGAAGGAACTATAATATCTTATAACAATGAAGGTGATGCTAATCTAAAAAGACATCTTCTTGATATGGGATTTGTAAAAGGATCTAAAATAATGTTGGAAAAAGTGGCTCCTTTAGGTGATCCTCTTAAACTCAGATTAAAAGGTTATTCAATTTGTTTTCGTAAAAATGAAGCAAAAAACATTAAAGTTCAGATATTAGATTAATATTTGTTAATTAAGTAGATTATCTTATATTCGGGCTTTTGAACTATGATGAGTTAAATAAATTCATAGTATGGAGAAAATATCAATGGAAATTATAAAAGTAGGATTAGCTGGAAATCCAAATGTAGGTAAAACGACATTATTTAATAATCTTACAGGTATGCATCATCATGTAGGTAATTGGCCAGGTAAAACTGTTGAAAAAGCAGAGGGTCATTTAGACTTTAAGGATTATAAACTTGATATAATTGATCTCCCTGGAAATTATGCATTAAGTGCATATTCTATTGAAGAAATTATTTCAAGGGATTTTATTGTTGATGAAAGTTCTGATGTTATTGTTAATATTGTAGATGCAACTAATTTAGAAAGGAATTTATATTTAACAACGCAAATGATGGAACTTGGAGCAAATTTAATTATTGCATTGAATATGAATAAATTTGCCAAGAAAAAAGATTATGATATCAATATAAAAGAATTATCAGATCTTTTAGGAGTGCCTGTTGTAGAAATTGAAGCTATAGATGATACAGGTAAAGAAAAACTATTAGAAACAATTGAAAAAGCTGCTAACGACCCTATAAACAGTAGTAAAAAATTAGTTTATGGTAATGAACTAAAAGAACATATTTCTGAGCTTCGAGGTGTCATTGAAAAAGATGAAAATTTAATGGAGGCTTCTTCTTCATGGACAGCTATTAAACTTTTAGAAAATGATAAAATTATTACAGAAAAAGTTAAAGAATCTCCAATTTTTAAGGAAATATTTGTTGAGTTAGATAAGGTTGAAAAACATTTAAAAGATGTTTTCAATGAAACTCCTGAAGAAATAATAGCTAATTATCGTTATGCTTTTATTGAAGGCTTATTAAAAGAATCTGTTAAAAAACCAGTGTTTGAAAAACCTAGTTTTACTGAGAAATTAGATAAGTATGTTACGAATAAAATTTTAGGAATTCCTATATTTCTTGTTATAATGTGGTTAGTTTTCCAAATAACTTTCACAGTAGGAGCACCATTTCAAGAACTTATTGATGGAGGATTTACTTGGTTAGGTGAGATAATATCTGCAACATTAGGAGAAACGGTCTTGTCTTCATTCATTGTTGATGGTCTTATTGGTGGGGTAGGTGGGGTACTTACTTTTATTCCAGTTATTGTCCTGATGTTTTTAATGATAAGTATACTTGAAGATTCTGGCTATTTAGCAAGAGCTGCATTTGTAATGGATAAAGTAATGCATAAATTAGTGGGTTTACATGGTAAATCATTTATTCCCATGATTTTGGGTTTTGGTTGTGGTGTACCTGCAATAATGGCTACAAGAACAATGGAACACGAAAGAGATAGAATATTAACTATGCTTATAGTTCCTTTCATGTCTTGTACTGCAAGATTACCAGTTTATGCACTATTTGTTGCAGCATTTTTCACTTCGTATCAAGGTGAAATTGTATTCTCATTATATATTCTTGGGATTATTGTAGCTATTATTGTAGCAGCTATTCTTAAGAAATCATTGTTCAAAGGAATTACAAGTCCTTTTGTTATGGAGTTACCTTCTTATAAATTGCCCTCTTTAAAAGGTGTTTTAATCCATACATGGGAAAAATCATTAGGGTTTATTAGAAAAGCAGGAACAATTATTCTTGCAGCAGCTATTATCGTCTGGATTTTAAGTAGCTTACCTATTGGAGTAGATTATGGTTCACAAGAAAGTGTAATAGGTCAAATAGGGACAGTGGCTTCTCCAATTTTTGAACCTTTAGGCTTTGGAGATTGGCAACCTTCAGTTGCTTTATTATTTGGCATAGTTGCTAAAGAAATTGTTGTTGGAACATTTAGCTCTTTATTTGGAGTAGCCGAGGATGGGGCAGGAATAGCTACGGCAACCGAGGGTGGGGCAGGAATAGCTACAGCAGTCCAGGGATTATTCACTCCTTTAACTGCGTATGTATTTATGGTATTTGTATTATTATATGTTCCATGTTTTGCAGCATTAGGTACGATAAAACAAGAAACTAACTCATGGAAGTGGCCATTAATAATGGTTGCTGTTACTACTGTAACTGCATACATAGTTTCATTTATTATTTATCATGGAGGTTTATTATTGGGATTCGTATAACATGATCAGTATAATTCTTGATTTAGCTTGTATTTAAATTATATTAACTTATAAATTTTTTTAATTAATTTTTAATTAATTAATTTCTTCTTTTTTTTGTTTTGTATAGTTGTTTTAAAACATAGTACTTTAAAATATAGTTATATGCAGTTATTCTAAAGGTGAAAATTAATGGAATGTAGAAGATGTGGTTTTGAATTTGATGAAAAAAAATCTGGACAAAGCTGTAAAGGATGTGAAAAAAGTAATTGTAATGTGGTGCACTGTCCTAATTGTGGTTATGGTAACTCTCCAGCTTATGAAGAAGAATTTGGGTTCATAATTTCTTTAAAAGAGAAATTAGGACTAAAATAATCTTATTTTGAAATACTATTTAATACTGCAATATTTTATTCATGATTTATAACTATTTTTTAATTATTTCTATCTTTATATTTAATACTTTATTTATTTTTATTATTAATTTTTTATATTATTTATTTCTATTTTTATATTTTATATATAATTCTTTTATAATAATGGAATATATAATTTAATTTAATTAACATGTATATATTATAGAAAGTTTTATTAACATGAAATTATAATATATATAACATACAATAAATTTGTATAATAAATGACTCAAAATTTAGGGTTGTAGTTAATAGTCGATATAAACATTTTAAAAGTTGGTGAATTTTATGGAACTTAAGGAAATATTTTCAGATAGTCTTCGTTTTCCATCTAATAATTGGACAAAGTTGTTAATACTTGGTGTATTTTTAGTTATTGGGAATTTGCTTGTAAATCAGGTATATTCCACATCTTTGGGTAATTCTACACCTATACTTATTTTAGGATTAGTTCTTTCAATAATAGGTCTTATAGTATATTTAATTGCAGAGGGGTATGTTTTTGATGTACTTCGTAGTACAATCAATGGAATTAATGAATCGCCCGATTTTAACTTTGTTAATAACTTAGTTGAAGGAATAAAAGTTTTTGTTGTTGAAATTGTGTACTTTATAATACCTTTTATTATAACTGTAATACTTGTTTTTATAACTGGGTTGTTATCTGTAGAAAGATTGTTTGGTAATCCAATCACTGGTAATTTTGTAGATGTAAGTGCAGTACCAATATTGCCAATTGTTATTGTAAGTATTGTGGTGTTAATACTTTTCATAATTTTTGGATTGTTCTTACAAATAGCCATTTCACGAATGGCAGATACTGGAAAACTTTCAGAAGCATTTAATTTTAAAGAAATATACAATACCATTGGACAAATTGGATGGGGAAATTATATAGTATGGTATATAGTTTTATTCTTAATAATTCTCTTAATTGTCATTGCTTTAGGTTTAGTATTTGGTCTTTTGTCTTTACTTTTATTAATCCCAGTTATTGGCTTAATAGGAATTGTTTTAATTTTTGTTTTGTTTATAATTGTTTCATTACTCTTGCATCCATATATAATGTTATTTAGTTCAAGAGCTTTAGGATTATTATATCTTACTAAAGATTCTAAAAGTGTTGTTACAGAGAATAAAACTGATGATTCAATAGAAAGTGAAAGTGATAATAAGGATGAATCTACAGAGGAATTATAGTCTAATTTAAAATTAATAATTTAAACAAAACTTTTAATTTCTTTTAATTTCTTTTTTTAACTATTTTTTGTTTATTATTTTTAGTATTTTTATTATTTTTAATAATTTATTATTAATTTTTTGTTAAATTGCAGCAATTTTTAAATTATATGCTATTTATATTTATATTAATTTATATTAATATTTAATTTTAAATAAAATAATAATAATAATAATGTTGGTAATATGGTTAAAATAATTCCTGTAATGGATTTAATGAATGGTATGGCTGTTTCTGGTAAATCTGGGAATAGGTCTACTTATTCTCAGCTTAAAACTATTTTTAGTCCTGATTCTAATCCAATAGCTATTTCTAATTCACTGAAGTTAACTGGTGCAGATGAAATATATATTGCTGATTTGGATCTAATTGAAAAGCAAGGGAACAACTTGGATAAAATTAAGATGATAAATACTTTTGTGCCAGTGATGTTAGATTGTGGGATTTCTACATTTAAGTCCTTTAAATTCTTTTTAGACTTTGCTTATAAAATAATTGTAGCTACTGAAACATTAGAGTCAATAGATGAGCTTTATAAAATATTTGATAAAATAGGTAGGCAGAGGATTGTTGTAAGTGTTGATATAAAAGATAATGAACTATACTCAAATAGTTTGGATATTGACCTTAATGAGTTTAAAAATGTTTTACATGACATTAATCCAGATGAAATAATATTATTAGATATATCAAGGGTTGGCACAGAAAAAGGAATTAATACAAAACTCATAAATGAATTTTCAGAATTTAAAGAAAATATAATTTTAGGTGGAGGAATAGCTAATGATAATATTTCTGAAATGGATAAGTTAGGAATAAAAAAAGCTTTAGTTGGTTCAGCTATTCATAATGGGGAAATAGACCTATCTTCTAATTTATATTAAACAATTAATCATACTAACATATATTATTTAGATAGATAATTGTAATGAGATAGCTAATTGTTAATTATATTATTAGATTAACATGGGTAATATTACAAATGGAGTAAATGCAGCTATTATAAAAAGAGCTGACCCTATAATTGTGTTTATATTTCGTTTATCCATAATTCCAGAGCTTATTAAAATGACTCCAAGAAATCCTAAAATAATTGGGATAATTCTTGAGAAAATCATTGTTCCACTGAATACTGTTGTTGCTGCCATATTATTCACGTTTTAGTTTTTTTAATTATATTATTATAGTTAATATTTTTTGTAATTAATTAATTATTATATTAAAGAATATATTAATAATTTATATATCTTGTTTTTAATAAATATAATTTTCTTAAATATTACCTATTTTTTTACTTAAAAAAGATTATAAAGTAAAAGGTTATATATTTAAAAATCAAATTCTTATTAATTAAAATTTATAATTAAAACTATTATTTTATCTTTAGCTATAATATAAATTTAATTAATTCAGTTAGTTTTATTAATTATAGTTATAAAATAGCTATTTAATTGAGTATATGGAGATTTAACTTATGGAAAAAGGAACTAATGTTTTGAAAGAAGGTTTTGCTAAAATGACTAAGGGCGGAGTCATTATGGATGTTGTTAATGCTGAGCAAGCAGTTGTTGCTGAAGAATCTGGAGCAGTTGCTGTTATGGCGCTTGAAAAGGTTCCTGCAGATATTCGGGCTGCTGGAGGAGTTGCAAGAATGGCAGATCCTAATAAAGTTCAGGAAATTGTTGATGTAGTGAAAATTCCAGTTATGGCAAAAGCAAGAATTGGTCATATTGCAGAAGCTCAGATATTACAAACACTTGGAGTAGACATGATCGATGAAAGTGAAGTACTTACTCCTGCTGATGAAGAATATCACATTAACAAGAAAGAATTCACAATACCTTTTGTATGTGGGGCACGAAATTTAGGGGAAGCTTTGCGTAGAATTGATGAAGGTGCAGCAATGATTAGAACTAAAGGTGAACCAGGAACTGGAAATATTGTTGAAGCAGTTAGACATATGAGAAAAGTAATGGGTGAAATCCGTACAATATCTGGTAAGGATGAAGAAGAACTTAGAAACTATGCTAAATTAATTGAAGCTCCGCTCCCACTTGTTAAGAAAACTGCAGAACTTGGAAAACTTCCAGTAGTTAATTTTGCTGCTGGTGGTGTGGCTACTCCTGCTGATGCTGCTTTAATGATGCAACTCGGCTCAGATGGTGTTTTTGTAGGCTCTGGAATATTTAAATCAAAGAACCCTATTGAATTTGCTAAAGCTATTGTTGAAGCAACTGCAAACTATGATAAACCTGATGTTCTTGCTGAAGTTTCAAAAGGTCTTGGTGAAGCAATGAAAGGTTTAGAAATATCTGAAATTGCCGAAGCTGATCGTATGCAAGAGCGTGGATGGTAAGTTAATGAATTTAATAGCTATTTCTATTTAGCTATTGTATTATCATTATATGTTTTTTGCAATAATTTCTACTAATTTTTGTGGTTGTTGTACCTTTGATTATAAGTTGTGCTATGTGTTTTTGGCGTTGACTGGAGTTAATGTATTAACACTTGACAATGAATGTCATTATTTCCACATATAGCTATATTATGTTTATAAATATTTATCTTTAATTAATCAAAGATATGATATTTTAATTAATTATTATTATTTTAATGAGAGCCTAAAATTTTGTTTTAGGTTTGATGTTGGTTTGGTAGATGTGGTGATATTTAGTTGTAGAATATTACTTGATAATTATTATACAATTATATTTCCGTCTATTATTTATTTTCTGTCTTTATGTACTTCTATAGTCAAAATAATTTGTTTTACTATGTTTTCTGTCAAATCTGTTTGATCCTGGCAGAGGCTACTGCTATTGGGGTTCGATTAAGCCATGCAAGTCGAACGAATTTATATTCGTGGCGTACGGCTCAGTAACACGTGGATAACCTACCCTTAGG
>NZ_LWMT01000224.1 GCF_001639265.1 Methanobrevibacter filiformis | reverse complement strand
ATATTCAATGAAAAACATAGACAACAAATAAAAAAAACTACAAAAAATAATTTACAATCTAACCACAACTAAGAAAATTCACTGTCATCCATCAACTGAAAAATTAATTATTGCACAGCCAATTTAACAACAGTTATGGTGGTGCAATATACAGCACAGGACAATTAACTTTCACTAATTCTAATTTTATTAATAACACAGCTATCTCTGGAGGAGCATTAAGAACCAATCTAAATAACACCTTCAACAATGTAAGCTTCATTAACAACAGTGCAATAAGCACCGCTGGAGCCATTTACAGCTTCAACACCATCCTCATCAATGGATCCACATTTAACAACAACCATGCAAATGAAGCTGGAGCTATTTACCTAAATAATTATTATGATAATAATACAGTATTATATGTCCAGAATTCCACTTTTAACAATAATTATGCTAATTATACTGCTGCAATTTTTACTAATGGATTTAATTTAACTGTTATTAATTCTAATTTCCTGA
>NZ_LWMT01000223.1 GCF_001639265.1 Methanobrevibacter filiformis | reverse complement strand
ACCAACAAAGTCCAATCATTAGGCATTATGGTGAACTACCTATCACATCTATCATTAAATAACATATCCTTACTTAATGGAATTGTAAATAATGCATTTCCATCCAGACAAAGCACTCTCAACTATCTTAATAAATTTTACAGTAATTTAAAACGTGAAAACAGTCGGAAAATAGTTTATTCTGGAAACTATGGGTATGACGAGCAATATATTAAAATTAATGGAGAAAAATTCTATATTCTAGCTCTCTTCGACATAAAACTTAATATACTAATCAGTTACAAAATCGTGGGTAACATGAAGAAAAATACTTTGATAAATTTCATCACCACAAGAACAGAAAAACAAGCAAGAATATCATTAACCACTGATGGAAAACGAATGTACAAAGATATTGCTAAAAAACTAGGATTTATCCATAATCTGTGCTTATTTCACCTTATTAAAGACATTAAAGACATAGTATACAAACAAATGAAAAATAAAAGACAAAATCAGAATATTAA
>NZ_LWMT01000222.1 GCF_001639265.1 Methanobrevibacter filiformis | reverse complement strand
GAAAAATTTTAACGTTTGAGTAGTATTATATTGTCATGTTTATTATTTTTAGTTATATAATTACATTTAAGAATAGCTTTTGTTCAAACTTTTTTTAAAAGTTTGAACTCAACTATATACAGTTACCACTATTTCATACAAGTTTTCATATACGAGAAGATACAAATAATGAATATGTACTAAACAATCTATTAGAAATGCATTTCATAGAGATGCCAAAATTCAGGAAAATGTCAGATAAAGACTTGAATGATCCACTACATAGATGGTTAATGTTTTTAGATAGAAATACGGATCAAAAAATATTGGATGATGTGATTGAAATGGATGAAGCAATTGGAAAAGCCCAAGAAAGAATAAATTATGTTTCACAAGATAAAGAAGCATTACGTGCCTACCAAATGAGAGAAATGGCACTATCAGATATGACAACAGCAATGAACACAGCCAGAAGAGAAGGGCTAAAAGAAGGAGAGATAAAAGGGATTAAAAAAGGAATAAAAGAAGGAGA
>NZ_LWMT01000221.1 GCF_001639265.1 Methanobrevibacter filiformis | reverse complement strand
AGCTATGTCTTATTTAAAACCAATAATTGAAAGACAGAACGATGAATTAAAATGGACCTAAATGTTATGATAAATCATTATTTTAGTAATAATCAATTTTTCAGGAGGCAACTTTTTGACACAAACTACTAGGTGATAAAATGATTTCAACAAAAGTATGTGAAGGCTATCGAACTGTCATACCTGCCGAAATAAGAAAGAAATTCAATATAGAAAAGTCGGATATCTTAGATTGGAAAGTATCTGGTGATGAAATAATATTAAAAGTTAAAAAAGCAGACATATATTCAATCATTGGAATAATCAGTGATGATACTTTAGATTCTGTAGAATCCACCAGATAAAATGTCAGTAAAAATAATACTGTCATCAATGATAGATGACAAAGTATAGTACGATACCTATTTTTTGACAATATTTATATAGTATAAAATATATAATATTGGTATATGAGTAAAGATTCTAAAGAAGTAGTGGTGCGTCATATTAGTTCTACTGAGCTTAATGATTTG
>NZ_LWMT01000220.1 GCF_001639265.1 Methanobrevibacter filiformis | reverse complement strand
TAACAGCTTCAGGAAATGTAATACTAACATAATCATTATCTATTTCCTTAAATCGATCTTCAAATTCATTTATACGTTGGGACATATTTTTATTGTAAAGCATGATTCTTTTTCTAATGATCTGTATACTTTCTAAAACGTCAGGATATTCTTCATATTCTTGTTCTTTGATTTTTAGTTCTTTTTTAATTCTTTTAATTGAATTTTTACTTTTATTGTGCAGTAAATTCCATTTTTTCATTAGTTTTAAAGCTTTTAATTCATCACGTGTGATAGTGTAGTGTTTAGATCCTTTAATTAATGCATCAGTACCGTCAATGAAAATATGGAGAAATTTTAGGATATGGTGGTCATTTAAAACGAGTAATGTGTGTAGAAATATTTTTTTGATGGTAATGGAGTTGCTGTTTGATAAAAATCTGCTTAATGTTGTGGATGATGGTGTTTTACCATTTAGAAATGTTTTTAATATTATATCTGTTTTGCATAAACTAGCTATTTTATCTGTTCTATATTCATCAACTAA
>NZ_LWMT01000219.1 GCF_001639265.1 Methanobrevibacter filiformis | reverse complement strand
TAACAGCTTCAGGAAATGTAATACTAACATAATCATTATCTATTTCCTTAAATCGATCTTCAAATTCATTTATACGTTGGGACATATTTTTATTGTAAAGCATGATTCTTTTTCTAATGATCTGTATGCTTTCTAAAACGTCAGGATATTCTTTATATTCTTGTTCTTTGATTTTTAGTTCTTTTTTAATTCTTTTAATTGAATTTTTACTTTTATTGTGTAGTAAATTCCATTTTTTCATTAGTTTTAAAGCTTTTAATTCATCACGTGTGATGGTGTAGTGTTTAGATCCTTTAATTAATGCGTCAGTACCGTCAATGAAAATATGGAGAAATTTTAGGATATGGTGGTCATTTAAAACGAGTAATGTGTGTAGAAATATTTTTTTGATGGTAATGGAGTTGCTGTTTGATAAAAATCTGCTTAATGTTGTGGATGATGGTGTTTTACCATTTAGAAATGTTTTTAATATTATATCTGTTTTGCATAAACTAGCTATTTTATCTGTTCTATATTCATCAACTAA
>NZ_LWMT01000218.1 GCF_001639265.1 Methanobrevibacter filiformis | reverse complement strand
TTAGTTGATGAATATAGAACAGATAAAATAGCTAGTTTATGCAAAACAGATATAATATTAAAAACATTTCTAAATGGTAAAACACCATCATCCACAACATTAAGCAGATTTTTATCAAACAGCAACTCCATTACCATCAAAAAAATATTTCTACACACATTACTCGTTTTAAATGACCACCATATCCTAAAATTTCTCCATATTTTCATTGACGGTACTGACGCATTAATTAAAGGATCTAAACACTACACCATCACACGTGATGAATTAAAAGCTTTAAAACTAATGAAAAAATGGAATTTACTACACAATAAAAGTAAAAATTCAATCCGAAGAATTAAAAAAGAACTAAAAATCAAAGAACAAGAATATGAAGAATATCCTGACGTTTTAGAAAGTATACAGATCATTAGAAAAAGAATCATGCTTTACAATAAAAATATGTCCCAACGTATAAATGAATTTGAAGATCGATTTAAGGAAATAGATAATGATTATGTTAGTATTACATTTCCTGAAGCTGTTA
>NZ_LWMT01000217.1 GCF_001639265.1 Methanobrevibacter filiformis | reverse complement strand
TTAGTTGATGAATATAGAACAGATAAAATAGCTAGTTTATGCAAAACAGATATAATATTAAAAACATTTCTAAATGGTAAAACACCATCATCCACAACATTAAGCAGATTTTTATCAAACAGCAACTCCATTACCATCAAAAAAATATTTCTACACACATTACTCGTTTTAAATGACCACCATATCCTAAAATTTCTCCATATTTTCATTGACGGTACTGACGCATTAATTAAAGGATCTAAACACTACACCATCACACGTGATGAATTAAAAGCTTTAAAACTAATGAAAAAATGGAATTTACTACACAATAAAAGTAAAAATTCAATCCGAAGAATTAAAAAAGAACTAAAAATCAAAGAACAAGAATATAAAGAATATCCTGACGTTTTAGAAAGCATACAGATCATTAGAAAAAGAATCATGCTTTACAATAAAAATATGTCCCAACGTATAAATGAATTTGAAGATCGATTTAAGGAAATAGATAATGATTATGTTAGTATTACATTTCCTGAAGCTGTTA
>NZ_LWMT01000216.1 GCF_001639265.1 Methanobrevibacter filiformis | reverse complement strand
TAGGCATCATAACAGCTTCAGGAAATGTAATACTAACATAATCATTATCTATTTCCTTAAATCGATCTTCAAATTCATTTATACGTTGGGACATATTTTTATTGTAAAGCATGATTCTTTTTCTAATAGTCTGTATGCTTTCTAAAACATCTTGATCTTTTTTATATTCTTGTTCTTTGATTTTTAGTTCTTTTTTAATTCTTCGGATTGAATTTTTACTTTTATTGTGTAGTAAATTCCATTTTTTCATTAGTTTTAAAGCTTTTAATTCATCACGTGTGATGGTGTAGTGTTTAGATCCTTTAATTAATGCGTCAGTACCGTCAATGAAAATATGGAGAAATTTTAGGATATGGTGGTCATTTAAAACGAGTAATGTGTGTAGAAATATTTTTTTGATGGTAATGGAGTTGCTGTTTGATAAAAATCTGCTTAATGTTGTGGATGATGGTGTTTTACCATTTAGAAATGTTTTTAATATTATATCTGTTTTGCATAAACTAGCTATTTTATCTGTTCTATATTCATCAACTAA
>NZ_LWMT01000215.1 GCF_001639265.1 Methanobrevibacter filiformis | reverse complement strand
GTTGTTGACTGTGACAGTGGAATAATTTTAAATTCAACAATCACAAAAGATCCTACTGATCATTACCAATTGCCTATTCAAATAGAACAACTTCAAAAAATACTAGATCATGATTTAACCAAATCTAGAATATTAGCCGATAATGGATTTAACACCCAAGACACAGCTAAATATCTTCATGATAATGGATTTGATGCTTACATGCCTAGTAAAGCTCAAGCCAGTGCTGATAAAAATAAAAAACCTGGAAAATTTTCCAAAGCAAATTTCACACGAAACTACGAAAAAGATTGCTTCATCTGCCCACTAAATGAAGAACTACCATTTAAAAATGAGTACGAAAAAGATAATAAGTTTAGAAAAGTTTATTATACAAATAAATGTAAAAATTGCCCATATAAATCCGAATGCTCACCTAAATCCAACTATAGGATCATAACGGTTTACACAAATAAATATCAAGATGCACTAGAAATAAAACTTAACATCCCTGAAAACAAAGAAATATACAAGAGAAGAATAGTTGTGGAACGATCTTTCGCACATAT
>NZ_LWMT01000214.1 GCF_001639265.1 Methanobrevibacter filiformis | reverse complement strand
ATCTTCATGCAAAACCATAAACACCAACTCAACAAAAACTAAAAAACACTAATAATATATTACACCCCATAATATTTAAAACTAAGCATAACTAAAAAGAATCAAAAAATAATTATTGCACAGCCAATTATAAGTTATAAAAATCAAAGATCGTTTTGTTATTTTTCACGAAATTATTATTTAAATTATAATGAAATTAAATTAAAACTTTTAGTATGTTTAGTATCACATTATTTTCTATTGTATACTTTTGTTTTATACAATAGAAAAAAAATTATATTGTATAGGACAATATATGATTAAAAAGCTTATTTTAATTTAATAATCTTTTTCAATGATTATGTAATATTTTAACTTGTTCTTCATAGAGTTTTTTTATACAATAGAAAAAATCTTCATTTTTTTCTTTTTATTTGTCTTTATTTAATGTTTAGTTAAGGAATAGAATGTATTAATATTTATCATGTTTTATAAATAGCTATTTTTTATCTTATCCTTCTAAAATTATTTATTAATAAGTTTAACATATTTATTAATTCCGAGTAGCTATTTATAAAATATTTAAGTATTTTTAGACCTATTTAATGATTTTATCATTCTCACTGAAATAGGGATAGTTTGATATACATAGAACTATCACTTCACATGACTTTGTTAGTACTTTTACTAAATGTATTTTTCTTATAATTAAATGATTATTCTATGATTCATATTTATTAATAATCTTACTTTAAATGAATTTAATATTTTAGACCATGCTCATGCATGAGCCATAGTTTATTTAGTAATAAATTCTCAAATGTCTGAAAACAACACTAATTCATTTCTTGCTTGATATATTTCAATAAAAAAACAGGTACTCATTGATACTCATTTAATAACTATTATATTAATATTATTATCAGTACAATTAATACTAATTCTATTAAATCTTTGACACTATCTACTTTTTTAGAAATTTTCATTGATATATTGTTGTGGTAAATCATGGTCCTGATAATGCAACTGGTGTAAAGGTTAAACTTAATCTACCAGATGAATTTAAATATGCTTCATTTAATAGTGACTATGGATCATATGATCAAAACACTGGTATTTGGACAATTGGAAACTTAAATGCTGGAAAGACTATTGCTGCTGACTTTAAAGCTATAACTACTAAGAAAGGAACCTATAAAATATCTGCTAGTGTTGAATCTAATGAATTTGACATAGACAATATCACTACCAAACATAGTGTGAATATTAAAGTAGATCCAAGTAATAGTTCACAGCCTCATGAACCACAACATGTTAATGGAAAAGTAACAATGAAAAAAACAAGAATACCATTTATAATAATGATACTAATAATTTCATTATTTACATGTATCCTTGATTAGAAGAGAAAGATAATAATTCTACTAATATTGCATTATATTGAATTAACCTTCCATCATACTTTATTTTATCATGAATGGTGGGAATATTATTATAGCTATTTATTATTTTAATGAACTTATGATATCTTTCAGGGAATGAGTTGAGTTTGAATTAAACCAAAAATCTTCATCTTCAAACAAGTGATTTTTGATGGTGTTCTTTTTTTTAAAAGTTTGAAACTGTTCATATTAATAAATGTATTTCGCATGCTTAAAAGTGGTTTATTTTGGAGATAGCTTTTGATCAAACTTTTTTTAAAAGTTTGCCCATATTATAGGGAACGAGTATTTATATTACTTTTATTAGTTTTACATGAAACATTATTTTAACAGTCATATTTATTAGTATTAATAAAAACATTTATAAGATATAAAAACAATATATAATCTATAAAACATTAATTATAATTTTTTTAAAATGAGAGGGACAGATGAAAATTAACAATAATACTGAGGATAGTCTAAATAATTATCCTATTAATAAAGATACGAGCTATGAATTTAACAATTTGACTGAAAAAATTTTTATTAGCAATAGCAATGAAAAAAATATATTAAAAGGAGTTATAGTATCTTTAATGAGCATCATGTTAGTTTCACTTAGTTTAATCCCTCATAAACTTAAGAAAACTATAATTAATAGCTGGGATTTTAATAATAATCTTAATTTTAGTAAAATAGCTATTATATTATCAATAATAGCTATTTTATTTGTCAGTATTTCATCAGTTAATGCTGTAAATCTTACACTTAGTGACAGTGATAGCACAGGTATTAATGAGGCCATAGCGGATGTTAATGCTAATGGTACAGGTGTTGAGAATGTAATAACACTTAATCCAGGAAGATATAATAAGACAAATGATATTAATAATAATATCACAACAAGTGTAAATCTCACAATACAGGGAAATGGTTCAACAAACTCTGTAATAATAGATGCAAGAAATCTTGGAAGAATGTTTAGTATCACTGGTACTTGGAGTAATGTAACTTTTATAAATTTAACCTTTATAAATGGTAAGTTTACAGGTACTGGTGGCGTTATATCTAGTTCTAACTCTAAAATAACTCTAATAAATTGTAATTTCACAAATAATTCTGCTGGTAGTGGTGGTGTTATTTATAATACTGGTTCTAATTTTACTGTGACTAATTCTACTTTCACATACAATAATGCTAGTAGTGGTGGTGTTATTTATAATACTGGTGCTAATTTTACTGTGAGTAATTCTACTTTCACATACAATAATGCTAGTACTTATGGTGGTGTTATTTATAATACTGGTGGTATTGGGTTTACTGTGGGTAATTCTACTTTCACAAATAATTCTGCTAGTAGTTATGCTGGTGTTATTTATAATGCTGGTTCTAATTTTACTGTGCGTAATTCTACTTTCACGGATAATAAGGGTAGTAGTGGTGGTGTTATTTATAATACTGGTCCTAATTTTACTGTGGGTAATTCTACTTTCACATATAATAATGCTAGTAGCTGGGGTGGTGTTATTTATAATAGTGGTACTGGTTTTACTGTGGGTAATTCTTCTTTCACTTACAATAAAGCTACTAGTAGTGGTGGTGCTATTTATAATGGTGGTGGTACTAATTGTAGTGTGGGTAATTCTTCTTTCGTTGGTAATAATGCTAGTAGTGGTGGTGTTATTTATAATACTGTGGGAAATTTAGCTGCGAATTATAATCGTTTTTATAACAACACTGGTAATAATCAAGTCTATATAAATAGTGGGACTGTTAATCTTAATTATAATTGGTGGGGAAGTAATAGTGATCCTCGTGGAACCTCTGTAATGGTTGGAGGTACTTTAACTCTTTCAAATTATTTCATAGTTAATGTTACTTTGGTGGATGTTGATTATTCTCAAAATACCACGACTTTAAATTATAGTTTCCATCTTAATAATGGGGATTCTTTTAATGTTACGAATGTTCCAGTTTTCAATGGTACTGTTAGTACTACTGATGGTTATAATGATACTTATATTTCTACATTACCTGCTACTTATGTTCTTAATTTCACTCCTGATATGGGTGAATATGTGACTTTCACTGTTGATGAATTTGTATCTATTCGTTTTAACTTTTATGTTAATGCTACTGGAGGGGATGATCTTAATAATGGATCATCATGGTCTAATGCATTTAAATCTATTCAAAAAGCACTGGAAGTTGCAGGAGAGGGATCAGTTATCCGTATAGCTGGAGGTAATTATAATAATTCTGATATCACTCGAAACAATACTAACTTAACTATAAATAAAAGTGTAGTTATTATTGGTGAAACAGACCTTAGTGGAGAAGTAATATTAAATGCACTACAAGATGGAAGAATATTCAACATTATTTTTGGTTTAGATATTACATTAATTAATTTAACTTTTGCAAATGCTAAACTCACAGGTACTAATAATAATGGCAGTGCTATTTATAATAATGGTTCTAAAATCATAATAAATGGTTCTACTTTTATAAATAACACGGCTTATAGTGGTGGTGCTATTTTCAACAATAATGGAAGTAATTTTATAATTGAGAATACTAATTTTATAAACAATATTGCTGGTACTGGTTATGGTGGTGCTATTTATAATAATGGAACTAATTTCACTGTAAGTATTGGTAACACTTTTACTAATAATTCTGCTACTTATGGTGGTGCTATTTATAATACGGGTGTTAATTTTACTGTGGGTAGTGCTAGTTATTTTGTTAATAATAATGCTAGTATTGGTGGTGCTATTTATAATACGGGTGTTAATTTTACTGTGGGTAGTGCTAGTTATTTTGTTAATAATAATGCTAGTATTGGTGGTGCTATTTATAATATGGGTGTTAATTTTACTGTGGGTAATGGTGGTTCTTTTGTTAATAATAATGCTAGTGATAGTAATGGTGCTATTTGTAATAATGGTGGAAGTTTAACTGTAAATTATAATCGTTTTTATAATAACACTGGTAATGCTCAGGTTTATGTATCTAGTGGGACTGTTAATCTTAATTATAATTGGTGGGGAAGTAATAGTGATCCTCGTGGGATTTCTGTGAGAGTTGGAGGTACTTTAACTCTTTCAAATTATTTCATAGTTAATGTTACTTTGGTGGATGTTGATTATTCTCAAAATACCACGACCTTAAATTATAGTTTCCATCTTAATAATGGGGATGCTTTTAATGTTACAAATGTTCCAGTTTTCAATGGTACTGTTAGTACTACTGATGGTTATAATAATAATTATATTTCTACATTACCTGTTACTTATGTTCTTAATTTCACTCCCGATATGAGTGAACATGTGACTTTCACTGTTGATGGATTTGTATCTGCTCTTTTTAACTTTTATGTTAATGCTACGGGGGGAGATGATCTTAATAGTGGTTCATCATGGTCTGATGCATTTAAATCTATTCAAAAAGCATTGGAAGTTACAGGAGATGGGTCAGTTATCCATATAGCTGGAGGTAATTATAATAATTCCAATGGTATCACTCTAAACAATACTAACTTAACTATAGGTAGAAATATAGTTATTATTGGTGAAACAGACCTTAGTGGAGAAGTAATATTAAATGCACTACAAGATGGAAGAATATTCTACATCAGCCCAGGTTTAGATATTACATTAGTTAATTTAACTTTTGCAAATGCTAAACTCACAGGTACTAATTATGGTGGTGCTATTTATAATAATGGTTCTGAGATCACAATAAATGGTTCTACTTTTATAAATAACACAGCTTATAGTGGAGGAGCTATTTACAATAATAATGGAAGTAATTTTATAATTGAGAATACTAACTTTATAAATAATTCTGCTGGTAGTTATGGTGGGGTTATTTATAATAGTGGTGCTAATTTTACTGTGGGTAATGGTAGTTATTTTGTTAATAATTCTGCTGGTAGTGGTGGTGTTATTTATAATAGTGGTGCTAATTTTACTGTGGGTGATGGTAGTTCTTTTGTTAATAATTCTGCTGGTAGTTATGGTGGGGTTATTTATAATAGTGGTGCTAATTTTACTGTGGGTGATGGTAGTTCTTTTGTTAATAATTCTGCTGGTAGTGGTGGTGTTATTTATAATAGTGGTGCTAATTTTACTGTGGGTAATGGTAGTTCTTTTGTTAATAATTCTGCTGGTAGTGGTGGTGTTATTTATAATAGTGGTGCTAATTTCATGGTGTTTAGTGCTAGTTCTTTTGTTAATAATTCTGCTGGTAGTTATGGTGGTGTTATTTATAATAGTGGTGCTAATTTTACTGTGGGTGATGGTAGTTCTTTTGTTAATAATTCTGCTGGTAGTGGTGGTGCTATTTATAATAGTGGTGGAAGTTTAAATGTGAATTATAATCGTTTTTATAATAACACTGGTGATACTCAGGTTTATATATATAGTGGGACTGTTGATCTTAATTATAATTGGTGGGGAAGTAATAGTGATCCTCGTGGGATTTCTGTGAGAGTTGGAGGGACTTTAACTCTTTTAAATTATTTCATAGTTAATGTTACTTTGGTGGATGTTGATTATTCTCAAAATACCACGACTTTAAATTATAGTTTCCATCTTAATAATGGGGATGCTTTTAATGTTACGAATGTTCCAGTTTTCAATGGTACTGTTAGTACTACTGATGGTTATAATAATGCTTATATTTCTACATTGCTTGTTACTTATGTTCTTAATTTCACTCCTGATATGGGTGAATATGTGACCTTTACTGTTGATGGATTTGTATCTGTTCTTTTTAACTTTTATGTTAATGCTACTGGTGGAGATGATCTTAATACTGGTTCATCATGGTCTGATGCATTTAAATCTATTCAAAAAGCATTGGAAGTTGCAGGGGATGGGTCAGTTATCCGTATAGCTGGAGGTAATTATAATAATTCCAATGGAGTCACTCGAAACAATACTAATTTAACTATAAATAAAAGTGTAGTTATTATTGGTGAAACAGATTTCAGTGGAGAAGTAATATTAAATGCACTACAAGATGGAAGAATATTCTACATCAGCCCAGGTTTAGATATTACATTAGTTAATTTAACTTTTGCAAATGCTAAACTCACAGGTACTAATAATAATGGTAGTGCTATTTATAATAATGGTTCTAAGATCACAATAAATGGTTCTACTTTTATAAATAACACAGCTTACAGTGGAGGTGCTATTTATAATAATAATGGAAGTAATTTTATAATTGAGAATACTAATCTTATAAACAATACTGCTAGTACTGCTTATGGTGGCGCTATTTATAATATTGGTCTCAACTTTATTGTAAGCACTGGTAATACTTTTTCTAACAATTCTGCTAATTATGGGGGGGCTATTTATAATAATGGTACTAATTTTACTGTAGGTATGAGTAATGATTTTATTAATAATTCTGCTGGTAGTGGTGGTGTTATTTATAATAATGGTACTAATTTTACTGTGGTTAATGGTAGTTCTTTTGTTAATAATTCTGCTAGTAGTTATGGTGGTGTTATTTATAATAATGGTACTAATTTTACTGTGGTTAATGGTAGTTCTTTTGTTAATAATTCTGCTGGTAGTTATGGTGGTGTTATTTATAATACTGGTCTTAATTTTGTGGTTAATGGTAGTTCTTTTGTTAATAATTCTGCTGGTAGTTATGGTGGGGTTATTTATAATACTGGTGCTAATTTTACTGTGAGTAATTCTTTTTTCATATACAATAAGGCTAATAATTATGGTGGTGTTATTTATAATACTGTTGCTAATTTTACTGTGAGTAATTCTTCTTTCACATGCAATAATGTTACTACTGGTAGTGGTGGTGTTATTTATAATACTGGTGCTAATTTTACTGTGAGTAGTGGTACTTTTGTTAATAATTCTGCTAATAATAATTATTATGGTGGTGTTATTTATAATAGTGGTGCTAATTTTGTTGTGGGTAGTGGTAGTTCTTTTGTTAATAATTCTGCTGGCAGTGGTGGTGCTATTCGTAATGAAGGTGGTTCTAATTTTGTTGTGAGTAATTCTTCTTTCACTGGTAATAATGCTAGTTCTCAGGGCAGCGCTATTTATAATTATGGGGGAAGTTTAACTGTGAATTATAATCGTTTTTATAATAACACTGGTACTCAGGTTTATGTAAGTAGTGGAACTGTTAATCTTAATTATAATTGGTGGGGAAGTAATATTAATCCTAATGGGACATCTGTAAGAGTTGGAGGGACTTTAACTCTTTCAAATTATTTCATAGTTAATATTACTTTGGTGGATGTTAATTATTCTCAAAATACCTCAACCTTAAATTATAGTTTCCATCTTAATAATGGGGATGCTTTTAATGTTACAAATGTCCCAGTTTTCAATGGTACTGTTAGTACTACTGATGGTTATAATGATAATTATATTTCTACATTGCCTGCTATTTATGTTCTTAATTTCACTCCTGATATGAGTGAGCATGTAACTTTTACTGTTGATGGATTTGTATCTGTTCTTTTTAGCTTTTATGTTAATGCTACGGGGGGAGATGATCTTAATACTGGTTCATCATGGGCTGATGCATTTAAATCTATTCAAAAAGCATTGGAAGTTGCAGGGGAGGGGTCAGTTATCCGTATAGCTGGAGGTAATTATAATAATTCCAATGGAATCACTCTAAACAATACTAATTTAACTATAAATAAAAGTGTAGTTATTATTGGTGAAACAGATCTCAGTGGAGAAGTAATATTAAATGCACTACAAGATGGAAGAATATTCAACATCAGCTATGGTTTAGATATTACATTAATTAATTTAACTTTTGCAAATGCTAAAATTACAGGTACTAATAATAATGGTAGTGCTATTCACAATAATGGTTCTAAAATCACAATAAATGGTTCTACTTTTATAAATAACACAGCTTATAGTGGAGGTGCTATTTATAATAATAATGGAAGTAATTTTATAATTGGGAATACTAATTTTACAAACAATACTGCTAATACTGGTTATGGTGGTGCTATTTACAATAATAATGGAACTAATTTCACTGTAAGTAATGGTAACACTTTCACATACAATAAGGCTAGTGGTTATTATGGTGGTGCTATTTACAATAATAATGGAACTAATTTCACTGTGACTAATTCTACTTTCACATACAACAATGCATCATATGGTGGTGCTATTTCTAATAATGGTGCTAATTTTACTGTGAGTAATTCTTCTTTCACATACAATAATGTTAGTGGTTTGGGTGGTGTTATTTACAATACTGGTGCTAATTTCAATGTGACTAATGATAATTATTTTGTTAATAATTCTGCTAGTAGTTATGGTGGTGTTATTTATAATAGTGGTACTGGCTTTGTTGTGGGTAATGGTAGTTCTTTTGTTAATAATTCTGCTAGTAGTTATGGTGGTGTTATTTATAATAGTGGTATTGGCTTTGTTGTGGGTAATGGTAGTTCTTTTGTTAATAATTTTGCTAGTAATGGTGGTGCTATTTATAATGCTGGAGGAAGTTTAACTGTGAATTATAATCGTTTTTATAATAACACTGGTACTCAGGTTTATGTAAGTAGTGGAACTGTTAATCTTAATTATAATTGGTGGGGAAGTAATATTAATCCTAATGGGACATCTGTAAGAGTTGGAGGGACTTTAACTCTTTCAAATTATTTCATAGTTAATATTACTTTGGTGGATGTTAATTATTCTCAAAATACCTCAACCTTAAATTATAGTTTCCATCTTAATAATGGGGATTCTTTTAATGTTACAAATGTTCCAGTTTTCAATGGTACTGTTAGTACTACTGATGGTTATAATGATAATTATATTTCGACATTACCTGTTACTTATGTTCTTAATTTCACTCCTGATATGGGTGAATTTGTGACTTTCACTGTTGATGGGTTTGTATCTACTCTTTTTAACTTTTATGTTAATGCTACAGGGGGAGATGATCTTAATAATGGATCATCATGGTCTAATGCGTTCAAATCTATTCAAAAAGCACTAGAAGCTGCAGGAGACGGGTCAATTATCCATATAGCTGGAGGTAATTATAATAATTCCAATGGCATCACTCTAAACAATACCAACTTAACTATAAATAAAAATGTAGTTATTATTGGTGAAACAGAACTTAGTGGGGAAGTAATATTGGATGCACTACAAAATGGGAGAATATTCAACATTAGTGCTGGTTTAGATATTACATTAGTTAATTTAACTTTTGCAAATGCTAAACTTACAGGTACTAATAATAATGGTAGTGCTATTTATAATAATGGTTCTAAAATCACAATAAACGGCTCTACTTTTATAAATAACACAGCTTATAGTGGGGGAGCTATTTACAGTAATAATGGAAGTAGTTTCATAATTGAGAATACTAATTTTATAAACAATACTGCTAGTTCTGGTTATGGTGGTGCTATTTATAATAGTAATGGAAGTAGTTTTATAATTGGGACTACTAATTTTATAAACAATACTGCTAGTTCTGGTTATGGTGGTGCTATTTATAATATTGCTGATAATTTCACTGTAGGTATTGGTAACAATTTCACGTACAATAAGGCTAGTTCTGGTGGCGTTATTTATAATAGTGGTGCTAATTTTACTCTTGGTAATGGTAGTTCTTTTGTTAATAATTCTGCTAATAATTATTATTCTGGTGGTGTTATTTATAATAGTGGTGCTAATTTTGTTGTGGGTAATGGTAGTTCTTTTGTTAATAATTCTGCTGCCAGTGGTGGTGTTATTTATAATAGTGGTGCTAATTTTGTTGTGGGTAATGGTAGTTCTTTTGTTAATAATTCTGCTGCCAGTGGTGGTGTTATTTATACGGGTGGTGCTAATTTTGTTGTGGGTAATGGTAGTTCTTTTGTTAATAATTCTGCTAGTAATGGTAGTGCTATTTATAATAATGGAGGAAGTTTAACTGTAAATTATAATCGTTTTTATAATAACATTACTAATGCTCAGGTTTATGTAAGTAGTGGAACTGTTAATCTTAATTATAATTGGTGGGGGAGTAATATTAATCCTAATGGAACATCTGTAAGAGTTGGAGGGACTTTAACTCTTTCAAATTATTTCATAGTTAATATTACTTTGGTGGATGTTAATTATTCTCAAAATACCTCAACCTTAAATTATAGTTTCCATCTTAATAATGGGGATTCTTTTAATGTTACGAATGTTCCAGTTTTCAATGGTACTGTTAGTACTACTGATGGTTATAATGATAATTATATTTCTACATTACCTGCTACTTATGTTCTTAATTTCACTCCTTATATGGAGGAATTCGTGACTTTTACTGTTGATGGGTTTGTATCTACTCTTTTTAGCTTTTATGTTAATGTTACGGGGGGAGATGATCTTAATAATGGATCATCATGGTCTAATGCATTTAAATCTATTCAAAAAGCACTGGAGATTGCAGGGGATGGGTCAATTATCCATATAGCTGGGGGTAATTATAATAATTCCAATGGTATTGCCCTAAACAATACTAACTTAACTATAAATAAAAATATAGTTATTATTGGTGAAACAGATCTTAGTGGAGAAATAATATTAGATGCCCTACAAAATGGAAGAATATTCAACATCATTTCTGGTTTAGATATTACATTAATTAATTTAACTCTTGCAAATGCTAAACTCACAGGTACTAATAATAATGGTAGTGCTATTTATAATAATGGTTCTAAGATCACAATAAACGGCTCTACTTTTATAAATAACACAGCTTATGGTGGAGGTGCTATTTATAATAATAATGGAAGTAATTTTATAATTGAGAATACTAATTTTACAAACAATACTGCTAATACTGGTTATGGTGGCGCTATTTACAATAATAATGGAACTAATTTCACTGTAGGTATTGGTAACACTTTCACATACAATAATGCTAGTGGTTATGGAGGTGTTATTTATAATACTGGTGCTAATTTCAGTGTGAGTAATTCTATTTTCACATACAATAAGGCTAATAGTTATGGTGGTGTTATTTATAATACTGGTGCTAATTTCAGTGTGAGTAATTCTATTTTCACATACAATAAGGCTAATAGTTATGGTGGTGTTATTTATAATACTGGTGCTAATTTCAGTGTGGGTAATTCTACTTTTACATACAATAATGCTAGTACTAATGGTGGTGTTATTTATAATGGTGGCACTAATTTCAGTGTGAGTAATTCTACTTTTACATATAATAATGCTAGTACTAATGGTGGTGTTATTTATAATGGTGGTGCTAATTTTGTTGTGGGTAATGGTAGTTCTTTTGTTAACAATAATGCTGGTTATGGTGGTGTTATTTTTAATACTGGTAATTCTTTTGCTGTGAGAAATTCTACTTTTAATAGTAATAATGCTAGTACTAGTGGTGGTGTTATTTATAACAATGGTACTGGTTTTGTTGTGGGTAATGGTAGCTCTTTTGTTAATAATTCTGCTAATACTGGTGGTGCTATTTATAATACTGTGGGAAGCTTAACTGTGAATTATAATCGTTTTTACAATAACGCTGGTACTCAGGTTTATTTAAATAATGGAACTGTTAATCTTAATTATAATTGGTGGGGAAGTAATGTTAATCCTAGTGGAACATCTGTAAGAGTTGGAGGGAATTTAACTCTTTCAAATTATTTTATAGTTAATATTAGTTTGGTGGGTGTTGATTATTCTCAAAATACTACTACCTTAAATTATAGTTTCAGTCTTAATAATGCTGGTACTTTTAATGTTACAAATGTTCCAGTCTTTAATGGTACTGTTATTAGTAGTGATGGTTATAATGATACTTATATTTCTACATTATCTGCTACATATGTTCTTAATTTCACTCCTGATATGGAAGAATTTGTAACTTTTACTGTTGATGGATTTGTATATACTTTTTCTAACTTTTATGTTAATGCTACTGGAGGTAATGATCTTAATAATGGATCATCATGGTCTAATGCATTTAAATCTATTCAAAAAGCACTGGAAGCTGCAGGATATGGGTCAATTATTCATATAGCTGGAGGTAATTATAATAATTCCAATGGTATCACTCAAAACAATACCAACTTAACTATAAATAAAAGTGTAGTTATTATTGGTGAAACAGGTCTTAGTGGAGAAGTAATATTAGATGCATTACAAGATGGAAGAATATTCTACATCAGCCCTAGTTTAGATATTACATTAATTAATTTAACTTTTGCCAATGCTAATATGTCAAATAATTATGGTGGTGCTATTTATATTAATGGTTCTAAAGTCATAATAAATGGTTCTACTTTTATAAATAACACAGCTATTCATGGGGGAGCCATTTTTAACAGTAATGGAACTACTTTTATAATTGAGAATACTAATTTTATAAATAATGCTGGTAATATTAGTTATGGTGGTGCTATTTATAACAATGGTACTAATTTCACTGTAATCAATGGTAGTACTTTTGTTAATAATTCTGCTAGCTATGGTGGTGTTATTTATAACTCTAACAGTTCAAGCATTTTAAACATAATAAATTCAACATTTATAAATAACACTGGATCTACTGGTGGAGCAATTTATGACAGAGGAGATAATTCTACTATAATTAATAGTAGTTTTTTTAATAACACAGGTAGTAGTGGTGGTGCAATTTACACAGGAGCTAATTCTACTATAATTAATAGTAGTTTTTTTAATAACACAGCAACAAATAGTGGTGGTGCAATATATAATAGTTTCCCAAATTTAAACTTAACTGGTAATTATTTTATTAATAACACTGCAAAAGGAGAGGGAGGAGCTATTTATACAATAAATAATGGAATTAATATAAATTATAATATAATTTATAATAATAACAACAATGGAACTTCCCAGATTTATGTAAGTAGTGGATCTACAAATTTGGACTACAATTGGTGGGGAAACAACCACGGTCCACATTCATTTATGAAAAAAGGCAGCAGTGCAACATTAACCTTAAATAACTACTTTATACTCAATATAACTCCAACAGAAATAAACAATCCAATAGGATACACTACATTCAATTACAAATTACAGCTTAATAATAGTGACAACTTTGATTTAAGTAGATTACCAGATTTTAACGGAACAATATCATTTAAAGATAATCGAGAGGATATAATTTTCAATGGAAAGTTGAACAATAGCTATTTATTTGATGTTACACCTGAAAGTAGTAATAAAGTGAAATTTAGTGCGATTGGTTTTGATTTAATACTATTTAATAATGATAATATAGTATATGTTAATTCTACTGGTGGAAGTGATGATAATTATGGAGGTAGTTGGGATGATGCAGTAGCAACAATAGAAAAAGCTCTTGCATATGTATCAAACGGAGGAACAATCTATATAGCAGGAAACAGATATAATGTCACTAATATTGCAATTGATAAAAATGTGACTATAATTGGTGCAAGTGCTCTTAGTGGTGAAGTTGTACTTGATGCCTTAAATAATGCTAGAATATTCAATATATTAAGTGGATTAAATGTTATAATTAAGAATATAACTTTTATAAATGGGGGATTAAACAATTTAACTGGTTCTAGTGGAGCAATATATAATACAGGGAATTTAACCATAATGAACTCTAGATTTATAAATAACACTGGATCTACTGGTGGAGCAATATATAATGCAGGGAATTTAACCATAATGAACTCTAGATTTATAAATAACACTGGAACTAATGGTGGAGCAATTTATAACATAGGAGATAATTTTACTATAATTAATAGTAGCTTTTTTAATAACACAGCAAAGAATAATGGTGGTGCAATATATAATACTGGAGTAAATTTCACACTAACTGGTAATTCTTTTGTTAATAATACTGGAATAAATGGGTCAGCTATTTACACTAATGGTAATGGAAGTACTATAAATTACAACCTGATTTATAATAATAACAATATTAATAATACTGATCAATTTTACATAAATGGTGGAAGTGCAAATGTAAATTATAATTGGTGGGGAAACAACAACAATCCACAAGATTTATCTGTAAAAAGAGGTAGTGGAACATTAACCTTAAATAATTATTTTATACTCAATATAACTTCAACAGAAATAAACAATCCAATAGGATACACTACATTCAATTACAAATTACAGCTTAATAATAGTGACAACTTTGATTTAAGTAGATTACCAGATTTTAACGGAACAATATCATTTAAAGATAATCGAGAGGATATAATTTTCAATGGAAAGTTAAACAACAGTAATTTATTTGATATTGTCCCTGAAAGCACAAATAAAGTGAAATTTGCTGCCATTGGTTTTGAAGTAGTACCATTTAATAATATAGTATATGTTAATTCTACTGGTGGAAATGATGATAATCATGGAAGTAGTTGGGATGATGCAGTAGCAACAATAGAAAAGGCTCTTGCATATGTATCAGATGGGGGAACAATCTATATAGCAGGAAACAGATATAATGTCACTGATGTTGCAATTGATAAAAATGTGACTATAATTGGTGCAAGTGCTCTTAGTGGCGAGGTTGTACTTGATGCCTTAAATAATGGTAGAATATTCAATATATTAAGTGGATCAAATGTTATAATTAAGAATATAACTTTTGTAAATGGAGAAGTAAATAATTTCACTGGAACGTCTGGTGGAGCAATATATAATGCAGGAAATTTAACCATAATGAACTCAATATTTGTAAATAACACAGCAAATACTGGTGGGGCAGTATATAGAAATGGATATACAATAACTTCGATATTTATAAACTCAACATTTATAAATAACACAGCAAGCTATGGTGGGGCAATAAATGGAGCTTCAAACATAGTAAACTCAACATTTATAAATAACACAGCAACTAGTGGTGGGGCAGTATATGGAAGTGTAAATGTAGCAAACTCAATATTTATAAATAACACAGCAACTAGTGGTGAGGGTGGAGCGATAGATGGAAGTGGAAACATAGCAAATTCAATATTTATAAATAACAAAGCAGATCGTGGTGGGGCAGTATATGCTGGTTCTGAAGCTGAATTTAGAAGCATAGTAAACTCAACATTTATAAATAACACAGCAAGTACTGGTGGAGCAATTTACAATAGTTTTGTTCTTTATTTAACTATATCTAATAGCAGTTTTTTCAATAACACAGCAACAACATACTCTGGTGGTGCAATTTATAGTATGGGGTCATATTTAAACATAACTCGTAATTATTTTATTAATAATTCTGCAAGAAGTGATGGTGGAGCTATTTACCTTTGGAGTAGTACTGGAAATTCTGTAAATTACAACTTGATTAGTAATAATAGTAACAATGGAAGTTATCAACTTTATGTGAGTTATAGTAGTGGAACTACAAATGCAAACTATAATTGGTGGGGAAACAACAATGACCCGCGTTTATCATCCGCAAGAAATGACACTGGAATATTAATCTTAACTAATTATTTTCTAATGTATTTCAATCAAACAGAAATAAATAATCCAACAGGATACAGTACATTTAGTTATACATTCTACCTTAACAACAGTGACCCTGTAGATTTAAATAGATTGCCATGTTTCTGTGGAAATATATCATTCAATAATGATCAAGAAGACATAATTTTCAGTGGAAAACTAAATCACACATATGTGCTTGGGGTTACACCTGAAAGCGATACTCAGATAAATTTTACTCTTATCTTTTGTGGTAATTGTATGGGTAGTGGTATGGCTAATTCTGGTAATGATAATGTTAATGTGACTGTTGTTAAGGTTTCTAATGCTAGTAGTGGGGTTGTGAATATTGGTGATTTGGTTATTTATACTATTACTGTGACTAACAATGTTAATGTGACTATTATTAAGGTCTCCAATGCAACAGCAATAACTCATGTAGGAGACAACATAACTTACACAATTACAGTAACAAATAATGGTTTGTCTAATGCTACTGGAGTATATGTAACAGATATTTTAGATTACAATAAATTACAATTCAACTCTGCAAATGCAACAAAAGGAACATATGATAATACTACAGGTAAATGGACAATCGGAGAACTTAATCCAAGTCAAACAGTAATATTAACAATAAATGTAAGAATAATAAACAATGGAACAGTTAATAATCTAGCAAACATAACCACAGACCAAATAAACATAGCTATAAATGAAAGCAATTACACATTCACAGCATACAATGATCTAGATGTTTATGTCAATGCAACAGGAGGACTAGACACTAATGAAGGCATAAATTGGGATAATGCATTACAATCTATACAAAGGGCATTAGAAATAGTAAAAACTGGCGGAACAATACACATAGCAGGGAACAACTACAATAATGCCAATGGAATATTAAGAAACAACACTAACTTAACCATAAACAAAACTGTAACATTACTTGGTTATACAGTATTAAGTGGAGAAGTAATAATAGATGCACTAAATAATGGAAGAATATTCCTTATTAATAATGGTTTAAATGTTACATTAATTAATTTAACTTTTGTAAATGGTAATCTCACAGGCACTAATAATAATGGTGGTGCTATTTATAATAATGGTTCTAAAATCCTAATAATAGGCTCTAATTTTATAAACAACATTGCTTATAGTGGTGGTGCTATTTATAACAATAATGGACCTAATTTCATTATAAGTGAAAATACTAGTTTTATTAATAATGCTGCTAGTCGTGAGGGTGGTGCTATTTATAACAATAATGGACCTAATTTCATTATAAGTGAAAATACTAGTTTTATTAATAATACTGCTAGTCGTGATGGTGGTGCTATTAATAATGATAATGGTGTTAATTTTAGTGTGAGTAGTTCTAGCTTCACTGGTAATAATGCAAGTAATAATGGTGGTGCTATTTCTAATTTTGGTGGTGTTAATTTTAGTGTGAGTAGTTCTAGCTTCACTGGTAATAATGCTACTAATTATGGTGGTGCTATTAATAATGATGCTGCTAATTTTAGTGTGAGTGCTTCTAGTTTTATTAATAATGCTGCTTATGATGGTGGTGCTATTTACAATTGGTATAGTAATAATTTTAGTGTGAGTAATTCTAATTTCACTGGTAATAATGCTAGTTCTGGTGGTGCTATTTATAATAGGAATGGGGATAATTTTAGTGTGAGTAATTCTAATTTCACTGGTAATAATGCTACTAATTATGGTGGTGCTATTTATGATGGTGGGGATAATTTTAGTGTGAGTGATTCTAATTTCATTGGTAATAATGCATCTAGTGGTGGTGCTATTAGGAATGCTGGTGACAATTTTAATGTGTTTAATTCTATTTTTAATGGTAATAAAGCTATTACTAATGGTGGTGCGGTTTCTAATAACAATGGTACTAGCTTTACTGTAAGTAATTCTAATTTCACAAATAATTCTGCTAGTAATGGTGGTGTTATTTATAATACTGGTGCTAACTTTAGTATAAATAATTCTACTTTCAAAAATAATTCTGCTAGTAATGGTGGTGTTATTTATAATACTCTTGGTGATAATTTTGGTGTGAGTAATTCTACTTTCACTGATAATACTGCTAATTCAGGCGGTGCTATTTATAATACTGGTGTTAATTTAACTATAGCTAATTCTGATTTTACAAATAATTCTGCTAATAGTCAAGGTGGAGTTATTCGTAGTAGTGCAGATAATTTAAGTATAAGTGGTTCTCAGTTCACTGGTAATATTGCAAATAGTAGTGGTGGTGTTATTTATAGTGATGGAGATAATTTCAATGTAATTAATTCTACTTTCACAGATAATTCTGCTAATACTCAAGGTGGAGCTATTCGTAACAATGGTGTTAATTGTACTATAATTAATTCTAATTTTATGAATAATACTGATGTTACTGATAGTGGTGGTGCTGTTTATAATTTTGCTGGTGCTAATTTAAATATAAGTGGTTCTAACTTTACTTTTAATAGTGCTAAGGCTAGTGGTGGTGCTATTTATAGCCTTGCTGCTGGTGTTAATATTACTATAACTAATTCTAATTTTGTTTCCAATAGTGCTAATAGTACTATTAATGGTGGTGGTGCTATTTATAGTGGAGGTAATGGTTTAAGTATAAATGGTTCTACTTTTGATAATAATACTGTAAGTACTAATGGTGGTGCTATTTATAATGCTGGTGTTAATTTAAGTATAAATAATTCTAACTTTACTTCTAATGGTGCTAGGGGTAGTGGTGGTGCTATTTATAACTCTGCTACTACTGATAATCCTATTATAATTAATTCTAATTTCTTTTCTAATAATGCTAATAGTACTATTAATGGTGGTGGTGCTATTTATAGTGGAGGTAATGGTTTAAGTATAAATAATTCTAACTTTACTTCTAATAGTGCTAGTAGGGGTGGTGCTATTTATAATAGTGGTAGTAATTTAATTGTGAATAACTCTAAATTTTCGAGTAATAGTCACATGGCTATTTATACGTTAAATAATCAGACTTTTATTAATAATAATTCATTTAATGATAATAATGGTGTTTTAGGAATTGGTTTTAATGATTCAACTATTGATTTAAATAGCTATCTATTAAGTAATAATACAATAACGAATAATGATATTGTTCTGCTTGTTGATGGTTTTAGGAATAATATTTCTAATGGTTCTATTATTGGAAATAATAACTCAAGAGGAATATTTGTAAATGGACACAATAACAATTTCTCTAACATTACTATAGCTAATTTAAAAGTTGGTTTGACTTTTAATACAACTAACAGTGGTAATATATTAACTAATGCTACAATTAGTGGTAATGAGATTGGTATATATATGTTAGGTTCTAATGATACTGTTATGAGTTCAACTATAGTTAATAATACTATTGTTGGTATTAATATAATAGGAGATAATAATACTGTTCAGTATAATCGTATTTATAATAATACTTTGGGATTTAATAATTCTGGTACTTATACTAATGTTAATTTTAATTGGTGGGGATTAAATAACATCGCTGGTCAATATACCAATAGTGGTGTTGATTTCAACTTAACCTATTGGTATGTCCTTGAATTATCATTGAACAATACATTTTACACAACTACAAATGATACAAGAAATTACACTAAAAATCAAAGTGCTAACTTAAGTTATAATTTATCACTTAATATTCCAGTAAACAATACTCCAAACTTACTTCCTTACTTTGAAGTAACCATATTAATTAGAAACAGTACAGACATTGTTAACAATTTAACTGGAGATATTAGAAACATTAGTTTAAGTGAATCTGTAGTCATCAATGATCCTAATGCAGAATACTCAATTAACACATTATCTGATAATGAAGATGTTATCTTAACCCTTATCGGTGAAGATATCGATTATACAGTTAATGTAAGTGTTGTGAAAGTTGCAAATATTAGTGGGAATGTTCATGTTGGAGACAATGTAACCTACACAATAACTGTAACCAATCACGGAACCTTAAATAATGCAACAGGGGTCTTTGTAGAAGATCTAATTAATTACAATAAAGTACAATATCTTAACTCAACTGCAAGCAAAGGAATATATAACTATGGTACTGGAATATGGGATATTGGAACACTAGAAACAGGAGAAACAGTAACATTAACCGTTAATGTAACCATAACTGGAACTGGAATTTTAAACAACACTGCAATAGTTGCAACAGATGAAAATAACACAAATAACAACACTACAAGCACAGTAATACTAAACATCACTGATGTGGACATATCAATAGTTAAAATAGCTAACACAACAGGGACCATGAAAATTGGAGACAATATAACTTACACAATTAATGTAACAAACAATGGAGAAAGCAGTGGAACAGGAATTTATGTAACTGATATCTTAGATAGTAATAAAGTAAAATTTATAAATGCAACTGCATCTATTGGAACATACAACAACATAACAGGAAATTGGACAATCGGCAACCTACTTCCAGGACAATCAGCAATACTAACAATCAATGTAACAATAATAGGAAATAACTCAGTAACCAACACCGCAAATGTCACCACTGACCAAAAAAATATCAACAATCAAAATGAAAGCACAATAACAACCGACATATCTGATGATGTAAATATAACTCTTATTAAGATATCTAACACTACAGGAACAGCAAACATCGGCGATACAATAAAATACACAATTACAGTTACAAACAAAGGACTAACTAATGCAACAGGTGTCTTTGTAACTGACAAATTGAATACTTCAATGTTGAGTTTTGTAAGTAGTAATGGTTCTTATGATAATAATGCTGGTATTTGGACTATCGGTAATTTAGGTGCTGGTGAAACGGTTGCTTTGGATATTACTGTTGTTATTATTGGTAATGGTACAGTTATTAATACTGCGAGTGTGACTGTGGATCAGAATAATACTAATGTGGATAATGGGTCTGATAATGAAACTATTAATGTGAGTAATAATGTTAAT
>NZ_LWMT01000213.1 GCF_001639265.1 Methanobrevibacter filiformis | reverse complement strand
AGGATTGATTTTAAACATATTCTTAACTGTCTGATGACTAATATCAATTATTAAGCATTAATTTAACATCCTGAGCTATAGAATCCAATGACCCACCACGATTAGCATATGATTCACGAATTGTTTCATTAAGACTATTTAAAAACTGATTATTTTCATCTTTTAAGTTTCCTAATTTAGTTTTGAACTTTGTACCACAACGTGGACAGTAATATCTTCTAAGTCCTATTTTTCCTTTACCATGATACACTATTTTTGGAGTAGTTTCCCGTATTTCCTGTTTTCTCACATGAAGATAACCACAATTTGGACATTTACTATTAACCATCTCAAATGAGCCATCACTTAAAACATGTAAGTTATTTTCAATAAAAGATGGATTCGCACCATATAAGGCATTATTAACTTTTTTGTAAAAAAGAGATTTCTTAGTTTCTTTATCCATAAAATCACCAAAATCAACTAATGTAAAAGTATTAACAATATTAAAATTATAAAAATCCAAACTAACCTGCACAGAAACGGACTTTTCACAACGATTTTCTCTT
>NZ_LWMT01000212.1 GCF_001639265.1 Methanobrevibacter filiformis | reverse complement strand
ATTTACGCCTTCAGTTTGGAACCGTTCAGCATAAATAGTTAAATAGCGTTTTTGAGTCATTTTATTAATCATTTCATGTTTAAGTGTGGTGATTCTGTAGTTTATAGGAGTTACACCATCACCACACGAACATTTTTCCTTAAATGGGCATGATGAATGGGACAAGCAATAGTAATTGTATGATCTTTCCATGTATTTTGGATTAGAGTTATGTTGACGATTATATTTGCTGTTTATCTCTTTAATGTTCTTTAAGGGTAATATTTCACCATTTAAACATGTGATTTTGTTATTTCCTTTTTCAAAATATTTTTTAGTTATTTTTTCCAATTCTTCAATACATGGGGCTTCTTTGAGTCCATTATTCACTCTGTAAATGTCATTAAGTTGTTTTGAGATTCCTTTGGGCATTATGAGTGCATTTATATCATTTTTATCTGCTGTTTCTAAGTTTTCGTTAGAGAAATATCCTGAATCTAAAATGTAAATTGCTTTTTTGAGCATTTGTTCTATTTCTTTGTAATTTTTCCTTTCACCATATTCCTTTAATCATT
>NZ_LWMT01000211.1 GCF_001639265.1 Methanobrevibacter filiformis | reverse complement strand
TAGATATTCAATGAAAAACATAGACAACAAATAAAAAAAACTACAAAAAATAATTTACAATCTAACCACAACTAAGAAAATTCACTGTCATCCATCAACTGAAAAATTAATTATTGCACAGCCAATTCCACTACCCCATACTCTCCCAAGCTTAATCCCATAGAACAAGTTTGGAGAACTATAAAAAATGAACTTTCCATATATTTCATTAAAAATGAACAATAGTTAATAGACAATTTTAAGCGAATCTTTTATGAAGTTGTAAATAACCCTTTTTTTACCAAAAACTGAATTATAAAATTTTTAAAAGAAATACAAGCAGAAGTGAACTTATAAACAGTCTGTAAAAATGCATAATTACGACGTTCTAAAAACTTAATGAAAGATCATAAACACAAAAATAAAACAAGGAGTATTATAGAAAATTAAATAATAAGGCTATGTCAAAAACTTCATGGTTGAGATAATTTTTCCTCTTTCTTGCTCCCATTTTATTCTTTGAAGATCTAAATAGGTTGTTATTCCTTGTTCTGTCTTGTATATTTTTTTCAGGTGTCTTGG
>NZ_LWMT01000210.1 GCF_001639265.1 Methanobrevibacter filiformis | reverse complement strand
ACCCCACCAAGAAAAAATAGAACCAATTGTAGAAGAAGTTTCTGAAATAAGAAAAAAATAAAGAAGCAATGTTTAATTTAAGGCAATTCTATAGAATCGATTAAATCCTTAACTTAACAGCTGTGCCTTAAAAACAAGAAATCAAATATTAAAAATCATTTTTTAAGATATTTTGCACGATATTTAACATGTTCTTTTCCAGTAACTAAGCAAAAATCAGCATCACATCGCGTACAAACCCACATTCCTTCTGGACATGTAGGATTCTGTTCAAACTTTAAAACACCTGTTTTTTTGGAGTAAGGACAGTAATTCTTGAATTTAGATGTATAATATTTATATGATCCTGTTTTACCACAGCTACATCTTCCAGTAGTCAGTACATATTTTGTAGTTACTTTTACATATGTAGGTCCAACTTTTTTAAACAATTTTTTTTTGTTTATTATTGGCTGTGCAATAATTATTTTTTGATTCTTTTTAGTTATGCTTAGTTTTAAATATTATGGGGTGTAATATATTATTAGTGTTTTTTAGTTTTTGTTGAGTTGGTGTTTATGGTTTTGCATGA
>NZ_LWMT01000209.1 GCF_001639265.1 Methanobrevibacter filiformis | reverse complement strand
ATGCCCATTTAAGGAAAAATGTTCGTGTGGTGATGGTGTAACTCCTATAAACTACAGAATCACCACACTTAAACATGAAATGATTAATAAAATGACTCAAAAACGCTATTTAACTATTTATGCTGAACGGTTCCAAACTGAAGGCGTAAATGGTTATCTTAAGCGTAGTAATGGTGTTTTAATGCTTTTAGGTTCCAATAAAGTAGCTGCAACTAATGAAATAAACATCAGAAATGCAATATATAATACAATACGAACAAGAAATCTAAAAGACACAATATACTAGAAAAAACATAAATAAACATAGTATAAAACCATACATGTCTAAATAAGTATCTCTTAGTCAGTATGCCATTTATCAAAACATGATTCATACAAAAGCACTAATTTATTAATACAAATTTCATAATAAATGCACAAAAACTTAATAAAAAAAAGTTTATTAAAGTCATTAATGCATGAAGTCATATTTCAACACAAAGATTATTAAACTTTACTAAAAAATAATCAACAAAGATAAATCACTTAAAACCCAATAAACTAAATAATAATCCTTATTTTAACTTAATATT
>NZ_LWMT01000208.1 GCF_001639265.1 Methanobrevibacter filiformis | reverse complement strand
TGATTAAATCCTGAACACACTTATTATCAAATGAAGACAATACAGTTATAAAATCACGAGATTCTCTCCCAAATTTCTTTAACTTTTCAATAGTTATACCTAAATCCTCAATAGATTCAACAGCCATTTTTATAAAACCTCCTAAAAAAAAAATAATTAAAAATAATAAATTATTAAAATACAAAACATTGTTAAAACTTAATACTAAAACATTAGTAATTAATTAAACAATATTCATAATTTTCTTAATAATACTATATACTTTTTCATTAAAAAAAGTTATAACCTGAAAAGAAGCACATACTATCGAGCTTTCACTTCAAAAAATTAGATAGAAAAAAGGAATTTAAATATCCTTACACTAAAATCACCCAAACATCAGACCAAAAATAGAAAAAAACAACAGAAAAAACAAATCAAAAGAAAAACAATCAAATAAAATCCTCAAATCATAAAAAACAGATTAAAAAAGTTTAAAACTAAAACACAAAAAATAGACCAAAAAACTAAAACAAAAACTAAAAAACATCTAAAACCATATCCAACAATCATAAACCTTTATTTTAATTATGGATAATCTCCT
>NZ_LWMT01000207.1 GCF_001639265.1 Methanobrevibacter filiformis | reverse complement strand
TTACAGATTCACCAGTGCCCAAATCACCAATATTCCAAATCCCAGAAACATTATTATATATTCCTTTACTTGCATTAGCACTAACAAACTGCACTTTACTGTTATTAGTTAAATTCTCAATAACAAAAACACCAGTAGCATTAGTCAAACCATTATTAGTCACAGTAATAGTGTACAAAACATTATCACCAACACTCGCAACAGTAACATTCGCAACTTTAACAATACTCACATTAACAGTGTTATTTACAGTGACAGTTTCATTATCTTCAGGATCACCAGTATTAGGCTCATTAGTGGTTACGTTCGCAACATTCAAAATACTACCATTACCAACAACAAGAACATTGATATTCAAACTTACAGATTCACCAGTGCCCAAATCACCAATATTCCAAATCCCAGAAACATTATTATATATTCCTTTACTTGCATTAGCACTAACAAACTGCACTTTACTGTTATTAGTTAAATTCTCAATAACAAAAACACCAGTAGCATTAGTCAAACCATTATTAGTCACAGTAATAGTGTACAAAACATTATCACCAACACTCGCAACAGTAACATTCGCAACCTTAACAATACTCACATTAACAGT
>NZ_LWMT01000206.1 GCF_001639265.1 Methanobrevibacter filiformis | reverse complement strand
CCCCACCAAGAAAAAATAGAACCAATTGTAGAAGAAGTTTCTGAAATAAGAAAAAAATAAAGAAGCAATGTTTAATTTAAGGCAATTCTATAGAATCGATTAAATCCTTAACTTAACAGCTGTGGGTAAAGTCCAATATTATGTATCAATCAATGATGAATCTGACACTTACTCTCCAACACACTCACCTAACTCAACAATAACTGTAAATAAAAATACTATTAAATTAACAGTTAAAACACCATCAGGCTATGTAGGCGATAAAAAAACAATAAAAATTAAAGCTATTGGCATTGAAAACAAAGTATTAGTTAATAAATTCTTTACAGTATATATTAATGGTAAAAAAGTAGGAAAATACAAAACAAATAGTAAAGGTGAGTTAACTATTAAAACAACACTTAAAGCATCAAATAAACTTAAAATAACTTTTGCAGGGGACGAAGATTATAAAAGTCTTTCTAAAACATACATATAGGAGTTTATCCATAATTAAAATAAAGGTTTATGATTGTTGGATATGGTTTTAGATGTTTTTTAGTTTTTGTTTTAGTTTTTTGGTCTATTTTTTGTGTTTTAGTTTTAAACTTTTTAAATGTGTTTT
>NZ_LWMT01000205.1 GCF_001639265.1 Methanobrevibacter filiformis | reverse complement strand
TGAATTAAATGGGGAATTTAAATCTGAAAAAGGAAGAAAAGCTATTTCACGTTTATTACTTTTAGGAGCGATTAGTTACGGAATTTTAGTTGATGAGTATAGAATAGATAAAATAGCTAGTTTATGCAAAACAGATATAATATTAAAAACATTTCTAAATGGTAAAACACCATCGTCCACAACATTAAGCAGATTTTTATCAAACAGCAACTATATCACCATTAAAAAAATATTTCTACACACATTACTCGTTTTAAATGACCATCATATTCTAAAATTTCTTCATATTTTCATTGACGGTACTGATGCATTAATTAAAGGATCTAAACACTACACTATCACACGTGATGAATTAAAAGCTTTAAAACTAATGAAAAAATGGAATTTACTGCACGATAAAAGTAAAAATTCAATCCGAAGAATTAAAAAAGAACTAAAAATCAAAGAACAAGAATATAAAAAAGACCAAGATATTTTAGAAAGCATACAGACCATTAGAAAAAGAATCAAGATTTACAATAAAAATATGTCCCAACGTATAAATGAATTTGAAGATCGATTTAAGGAAATAGATAATGATTATGTTAGTATTACATTTCCTGAAGCTGTTATGATGCCTA
>NZ_LWMT01000204.1 GCF_001639265.1 Methanobrevibacter filiformis | reverse complement strand
TGGTGTTTGATGTGTTTTTCCACATTTCCTACATTTGTAAATTGTGGATTCTATTTTTTGATTTTTATTCAGATTTCTAAGACCATAATCATGTATTTTAAATGAGTCTGAACCACAACATTCACATTTAAAATCACTATTATCGATGTAACGACATTTAAGACTCCTACCTGTCATTTCTTCCAATGTTTGATGATATGTTGGGTCTACACGATTATCTAAGTATAATATTTCTTCTTCTATCACAACTCTCTTGGTACCATCAGTATTATATATTTTAACATTCAAATTATTACTTGGAGGAAGTTTGTTTTCTCTTTGCATAGATTTAACTATATTCTTCCTCCATTTAATTAATGTTATTATACTCACTTTTTTTTGAATTATACTGAACATTACATGTATATGTTGTACTTTTCATTGAATTTTTTCACTTGTTCACCCTGAAGTTTTTGACACAGTCAATTTTTTAATAATAAATATTTTAGTTCTTTTAGGAGTTTATCCATAATTAAAATAAAGGTTTATGATTGTTGGATATGGTTTTAGATGTTTTTTAGTTTTTGTTTTAGTTTTTTGGTCTATTTTTTGTGTTTTAGTTTTAAACTTTTTAAATGTGTTTT
>NZ_LWMT01000203.1 GCF_001639265.1 Methanobrevibacter filiformis | reverse complement strand
GTAAATTGTGGATTCTATTTTTTGATTTTTATTCAGATTTCTAAGACCATAATCATGTATTTTAAATGAGTCTGAACCACAACATTCACATTTAAAATCACTATTATCGATGTAACGACATTTAAGACTCCTACCTGTCATTTCTTCCAATGTTTGATGATATGTTGGGTCTACACGATTATCTAAGTATAATATTTCTTCTTCTATCACAACTCTCTTGGTACCATCAGTATTATATATTTTAACATTCAAATTATTACTTGGAGGAAGTTTGTTTTCTCTTTGCATAGATTTAACTATATTCTTCCTCCATTTAATTAATGTTATTATACTCACTTTTTTTTGAATTATACTGAACATTACATATATATGTTGTACTTTTCATTGAATTTTTTCACTTGTTCACCCTGAAGTTTTTGACACAGTCGTTTATTAAACTAACTTTATTAAAAACTAAGTTTGTTAAAATAATTTTATTAATTAAATTAAGAATTAAATAAATTATTTAATCAATATATGAATATATAAATTAAATTAAACTACTTCTGAGACACTCCATTTTATGTCTTGTTCTATTTTTTTAATATTGTTTTTATTATATTTAACATCAATTGGATAGATTTTACAATGAGATAAATCTACATCATATTTAAAATTCCGATTATTATTTGTTGTTAGATCTTTAAAGACATTTTTCATCAATTTTCTATTTTTTAATAAGTTTTCATAAAACTTACAATGTTTTGTAAGAATATTAACTCTTGTGATTTTGTTTTTTTGTGTATTTATTTTTAGTTTAAGATTAAATAATTCTCTATGTATCATTGAAATTCCTCGATTATTTTTGTATTAATTGATTTGTTTTATACTTAAAAATAGCTAGTCCTAGAGCATTTGAAAAGTAATATTTCAAAGGAAAAGTTGAATGTTATTAAACAGATTAATAAAAAAATGAAAATCAGTATATTATAATTAGTTTTATATGATTAACTAATTTATTAAAATTAATAATATGTTTAAGAAGGATATTTAATTTAGAATAATATGTTTAAGAAGGATATTTAATTTAGAATAATATGAATATGTTATAATCAGCTATTTTTAGTAATTATTTTGTATTATATGGTTCATTATTTATATTTTTTACTCTTTTCAACAGAGGGTGAAAAACTTTTATTACTATTAGAATTAAATTTTTGATTAATTGTGGTTTGTTTATAATTATCTTTTTTAAATATATTCATGGCACGAATTTTGTTATTTTTATTATTTATGCACTTATCTTTAAGAATAGTAACTTTAGAATCTTTTGGTGATTTTTTATTTATTTCAAGTTCCATTCCATCAAAAGCTGCGATTGTATTGGTCCCAGTTTCTTTTTTAATGCGATTTGCCTCGATTTCTGGGTTTTCATCTTTTCTTTTAAGACTAAAATGAGTCATTATTGCGATTTGAGGTTTAACTTGGTTTATTACTTGTATGAAGTTGTTACCTGTCATGTGTCCTCTAATATGCTCATCTTTAGGTCTTATAATGTTTCCAATCAGTATATCTGCGGACTCATGATATTTCCATAAATCATCAAAGTATAATGTGTCTGATATATAGGAAATTTTTATATTTTCATGTTCAAGTTGAAAACCTACTCCTGTTGGGTCGCCATGAAGGGTTTTAGTTCCTTTAATATTCATATTCCCTATTTTTTGTGTTTTATTTGCACTTAAAATGATATTTTTGCTTTTACTTTGGTGATATTTAGATATGCATGGTCCCCATTGTTGGAATCCTTCAAAAACACTTCCACTACCTATAATTATTCCTTTTTCTTTTGTCATTCCTTTTGTCATTGCTTCAATCATAATTTCGCAATCATTATAATGGTCAGTATGTGAGTGTGATACAAAAATTCCATCAATATCAATAGGGTTTAGTCCAAATTGGTATGTTCTTACTAATGCTCCAGGACCTGGATCAAAATGATAATTCTGTCCATTAATATCATCAATTCTAAAACCTCCAGTCATTCTTTGTTGACTGATTGTTGTAAATCTCCCTCCTCCAGTTCCTAAGAATTTTATTTTCATTATTCCACCAAAAAATAAATAGAATGCAGTTAATATGGAGCATATTTAATTAATTTATTAGTATTTCAATAATTTATATTAAATTATATATTTTTTTTTATATGATGGTTTACAAATTTAAGATTTATAGATTTATAGATTTATAAATTTAAGATTTACACATTTATAGATTTATTATATATTATTATATTATAATTATATTTGTAAACTGTTTGTTATATCATTTATATGATTATAAATGGCATAGTATGATATTACATGATAATTGAACATTATTTTGTTCGACACAAAGGGTTTCATTTTGAATAACTATTTTATCTCCGATTTTAACATCAATATTTTCTGGTGCAAACATAAAGGCTTTTTCTCCAGGTTTTACAAGTAATTTCCAGTTATGATCAAATCCTTGGACATTTTTGTTTAATTGTACTTCTAACATATTATTTTCTATGTTAGCTATTTTCCCAACAAAACCCTGGTTTATTATTTTGGTAGCCATTTGAATAGCTTCGGATTGTTCTAATAGCTCACTTTTAAGTTGATTTCTGAATTTACCAAGTACTTGAATATCTTTTTCAATAAAATAATCTAAGTATTCATTTGCTTCTTCTTTTGTAAATTTGTGGTTAATAATGTTAAGATCGTACGCTTTTCCAATAGATGGAGTTTTAGCAGAGATTTCTTCTAAAATTCTTAAAAATATGTCGCCCATATACTTTAAACTAAAATTTGACTTCCATTTTTTACTTATTAAATCATTTGCAAGTGTTTTAGTCCTTTTATTTCCAAATATAATTAGTGCATTGTTTCCTTTTTCCGTGTGGACTATTTTAGAGCCTGAAAGCTCCACAATTTGATATCCATTTGTAGTTCCATAAATTCGTTTTCTATTTGTTTCAGTCGTGCTTTTTGAACTTACTTCTCCTACATTAATTTTATCAAAGCTTCTTAATTTTATTCCATCTTCACTAATCTTTAATGAAACATCTAATTTGGAAGCAGTATCATATAAATCATCATCTCCCTTTATATTACCATTATACAACTCCTTTTCAAGTTTATCAATATTTTCTTTATCTCCAAAGTATGCTATTTTTCTTTTGTCACTAGCTATGACACATCCTTTTTTACCAACATAAGCTATTATTAAACTCATAATTTACACCATTAATTGCTAAATAATTATTGTGACTGTATGTTCTTAATTTAATGGGATATATGTAATAAATTAATATATAAAACACTGATTTCGCAAAACGATAAAAGATAAAAAATCTTTTATCTAATTTTTAAATCTTCGATTTAAAAAATAGAAAATTTTGCAGAATCTCATCATAAGCACTTAAATTATTATATAGCTTAAAGGATTTTGAAAAAATTTTTTATTTTTTCGAAATCAATGTACTAAATTTATTATTTATAATCAATATCTATTATTTTAGTATTATTTATAAGTATAACATGTTCTAATTTAGTATTATTTAATTGTTTTAGATCATACTCAATAAATTTTACAATATATTTATTTAACTTATAATTTTTATTTAAATGTATAATATAATTATCAATTTTATGCATGTTTTTCAGTAATTATCTATACATGTTATCATATTTATTTAATTTGTTAATATTTTAAGCTTTCTATTAAATTAGTATAATCAAAAAATATAATTATGATTAATTACATATTTATTTAATGAATATATTATTTAATTATATGTATATTTAATAAAACAATGTTATGAGGTGCAATATTTGTCAAAAACATTAGAAAATTTAACTAAAGCATTTATTGGTGAAAGTCAAGCAAGAAATAGGTACACTATTTATAGTAAGCAAGCAACCAAAGAAGGGTTCCATGAAATAGCTGAGATATTCCTTAAAACGGCTGATAACGAAAGAGAACATGCAAAATGGTTATTCAGATTAATTAATCAAATTAAAGAAAATGATGATCCTGTCATTGTTGAAGCAGATGCAAATACTATCTTAGGTGATACTGCAACTAATTTAAGGTCAGCTATTGAAGGAGAACATTATGAAGCAAATACAATGTATCCTGAATTTGCTGAAATAGCTAAAGAAGAAGGATTTAATGAAATAGCTATAAGACTTGAAAATATAGGTAAAGCAGAAGTTCATCATGAAAATAGATACAAAAATTTACTTAAAAATGTAGAAGATGGAACAATTTTATTAAAAGATACAAAAGTAACCTGGGAATGTAGAAAATGTGGATTTTCAGTTGAAGGAACTAAACCTCCAGCTAAATGTCCTTCTTGTGACCATCCAGAGGAATACTTTGAAATCATATGTGAAAAATATTGATATTATAAAATTAAACAGAGGTTGTTACTATAGCAAAATTAAATGATATATATAAACTGAATGGAAATATTGTAGAAATTTTAGTAGATGCTGAAGATTTAGATGGTGCTGAATTATTAGAATCTAAAAAAAAAGGAGAACTTTCTCCAAAACATGTTCCAATCATCGAAAGAGAAGGAAATAAAGTCACTGTTAAAGTTGGGGAAGTCACTCATCCAATGGAAGAAGAACATCATATATCTTTTATTGAGTTAATATCAGGAAATAAGGTTTACATAGCAAATTTAACTCCTGGAGATGAACCTAAAGCAGAATTTGAAATTAGTAGTGGTTCTGACCTTAGAGCTCGTGAATATTGTAATATTCATGGTTTATGGGAAGCTTAATTTATATTATTTTTTATATTATTTTTTTATATTATTTTTATATTTAATTTTATAATCTGAGTTTTTAAACTTATTATTTCTTTATTTATCTTATTTTTATTTTTTCATATGTTTATTCTTCTTTTCATGGAATAAAATCATTTTTTTCATGTTTGAGTTTATTTTTGAAATAGCTTTTGATAACTTTTTTTAAAATTGTTTCCTAATTTTATTAAACATTATACTAAAAAACAATAAAATATATATTATAGTTTACATATATATTATAATCATATAGAGTATATTAATATTAGTATTATATTGAATGTATTTAGATTAATTGTATAATTATATACTATTTATAGTAATTAATACAAAAGTATATATGGAGATATATGGAGTATATTAGATTTAAATAACTATAAATATGTTGTTAATATGTAGACTGATACTATGAGGACTAAAATAATAATAGTTGCTATTTTAATTGCTACACTATTTGTTAGTGGGTGTATAGACAACGGTATTGAAAATTTAAATAAAGAAGTTCTTAATTTAAGTCAGAGTATTGAAAATGGGGATAATAGTTATAATAAAGCTGTTAATCATGTTAATAATCGTGATTTTGATTCCGCGAATGTAGAAATAGGGAAGGCACTTGAAAATTTTACAGATGCTCAAAATAAAACATTACATATTATTGAAAAATATTCTAATATTAAAGAACAAACATATAAGAAATATTTCAAAATAATTAACTCTGAACTTAATTTAAAGTATAATGCTTCTAATAATATTCAAACTGCAATTAGTTATTACTCTTCTGGTCATAATAAAACAGGTAATAAATATCTAAAAAAAGCAAATGAATATATGGACAAAGGAGTTGCTAGTCAGAATAAAAGAAAAAACCTTGTAAATAATAATTCAGCTAAGTTCAAAGGTTAATATTTAACCTTTAAATATAAAATATTTAATTTAGCTATTACTTATGTATAATTACATTAATATTTGGATTATAATGTCATATTTATTTACAATTATGTCTTCTTATTTTAATGTAACTTTATTTTAGAATTATTATAATGTAATTCAGATTTAAACATGTTAATTTTAATTATTTTTTTAAAAAAATTTATAATTATGAAATAACATAATTATTAATGGTTATAAATTTAAAAGATTATAATTTAAAGAATTATAAATTTAACTAAGTATTAATATATTATTTACTAAACAATAATTGTAATTAGAATAGCAATTAATAGATTATAATATATAATAATTATATTAATATGGGATTATTTATATCAAGTATGATACTTTATATCAATAATAGTTTTATTATTAATTAAATTTAATTTTACTAATTTTATTACTAATAATTAATTATATTTTATAAGTATGCATTTTATTCATTGTTAATAATATAATCAAAACCATAATTGAGGTAAATTATGAAAAAAAAGTGTTCTAAATGTAAAGGGACTGGATCAAGAGTTAAAAAACGAATAACATGTCATGCATGTGATGGGACTGGTTTTGAAAATACAGTTGAAATTAAAGATCATTTTAAAGGTGTTACATCTAATGCTAAATCTAAATTTGACTTAGAAACAGAACAAGATGTTCCATGTGATGTTTGCAATGGAACAGGAAAAATAGAGATTTTTGAAGAATGTAAATCTTGTAATGGAACTGGAGAAATAAATGTCTGTAAATCTTGTGGAATATTAGTGAAAGAACCTTATGATTATTGTAAAAGCTGTTTAGAGGATAAAAAGAAGCGAGAAAAAATAGAAAAGGAGAAAAAAGCAAAAAATAAACAGAAAGTTTATGTATTAAGTTCTTTGTCTGAAATGAGTGATTTGGAAAAGGGTCCTATTTATAAAGGTAAAATCACAAGGGTGGAAAAATATGGAGTTTTTGTAAGCTTAAGTAATAATGTTTGGGGACTTATGAGAACTGGTAATCCTCAATACAATGTTGGAGATGAGATATTCATTAAAATCTCTGAAGTTAAGCTTCACAAAAGAGAAGTGGATATGAACCCAGCAAGGATTACTGGAGAATATGAACTTGTAAAAGTAAAGAAAAACATAAATAGAACACAAATTGGAGCACTTGAAAATGATGCTCTAGGTAAAGTTGTTAAAATTGAAGGCGAAATTTTACAAATCCAACAAACAACTGGTCCGACTATATTCACAATAGCTGACGACACATCGATTACATGGGCTGCTGCATTTAATGAGCCTGGTATTAGAGTCTATCCTAACATTGAAAATGGAGACATTGTTGAAGTTATTGGAGAAGTAAACCAGCACAGTGGTAAAATACAAATAGAATCTGAGGAAATCCAAAAATTAGAAGGTAACCAAGAAGAAGAAATGAGGAATTTAATAAATAAATCATTAGATGAACGTGCTGAACCAGAATCAGTAGATTTACTTATTGAAAGCTCAGTCTTAGATAAACTACATCCTAAAATGGTTGAAGCAGCTAAAACAATTAGAAGAGCTATTATAGATGGTCGTTCTATTCTTGTAAGACATCATGCTGATGCTGATGGTATTTGTGCAGGAGTTGCAATGGAAAAAGCTATTGTTCCGCTTTTAGTTGAACATAATCTTAATAATGATGCTGAATGGCATTATTTCAAGAGATCACCAAGTAAAGCACCATTTTATGAATTAGAGGATGTAGTAAAAGATTTATCATATGCTCTTGAAGATTTAGAAAGACATGGGCAAAAATTACCTCTTATTGTTCTTTTGGATAATGGTTCTACTGAAGAAGATGTTTTAGCATTAATGAAGGTTAAAATATATGGAATTGAAATTGTTGTTATTGACCATCATTTCCCAGGAGAAGTTGTGGATGGTAAAGTAGAAGTGGATGATTATGTAGATGTTCATGTTAATCCTTATCTTGTAGGTGGTGACTCACAAATAACTGCAGGTGCTTTAGCTGTGGAAGTGGCTCATATAATCAACCCAGAAATTAAAAAAACAATAGAACACCTCCCAGGAATAGCTGCACTTGGAGATCATGCAAGTTCAAAAGAAGCAGATGATTATGTAGCTATTGCAGGAAATCATGGATTCTCCAGAGAATATCTTGACAAAATAGCTGCATGTGTAGACTTTGAAGCATATTATCTCCGTTTTATGAATGGTAGAGGATTAATGGATACAATTTTAGCAGTAGATAATGTTGATAAACATGAAAAATTAATCAATGTTCTATTTAATGAATATCAAAAAAGAGTTGATACTCAACTTAAAGCATGTCTTCCAAACCTTAAAAGAGATCAATTTGATAATGGCATTAGATTTAATATGCTTGATGTTGAGAAATTTGCTCATAGATTCACTTTTCCTGCACCTGGTAAAACATGTGGATTTGTTCATGATGCAGTTGTACAAGAATATGGTGAGGATACTCCAATTTTAACTCTTTCTTATGGTCCAGATTTCGGAGTAATTAGAGCAACAGATGCAGTAAATGAGACCTTCGGCTTTAACCTAAATGAAATTATCTGGAAACTAGCAGACAAGATCCCAGAAGCTGGAATTGATGGTGGAGGTCACGAAGTAGCGGGATCAATAAAATTCATTGAAGGTTTATCTGATGAAGTTTTAAATGCATTTATTAATGAAATTAAGAACCTTTAGTTTCATTTTTCTCTTATTGTTTTTACATTTACTTGCTCTTTAATTGGGTTATAAGATTTATTCATTCTTATTTTCATATTGAGTTAAATAATAATCACATAATTCTGTTAATGGGCATTGTTCACATTGTTTATAAATAGGTTTACATATTGTTTGACCAAATTGAACCATTAAATCATTTAATTCTATCCATAATTTCTTTGGAACAATTTTCATTAGTTCTTCTTCAGTTTTTTCAGGTTGCATAGTATTTACAATTCCCCACAGGTTGGATATTCTGTGGACATGCGTATCTACAGGAATAGCTGGTTTTTGAAATGCAAAAACCAAAACACAATTTGCAGTTTTTTGCCCAACTCCAGGAAGTTCTAACAGTTCTTTACTGTTATTTGGAACTTCTCCGCCAAATTGATCAATAAGCAAATTAGAAACTTCTTTAACTCTTCTTGCTTTAACTCTATAAAAACCTGCAACTTTAACAAGTTTTTCTAATTCTTCAATTGGGGCATCAGCAACTTCATAAATATCTTTATATTTTAAAAATAGATTTTTTGTAGCTTGATCTGTATTGTTATCTCTTGTTCTTTGAGAAAGAATTGTTCTAATAAGTACTCTATAAGGATTTCTATCTTCAAAAACACGAAGAGTGTAAATTTCATTTAATTGTTCCATTATTTTTTCAATTCTTTCAGTTAAATCTTTAGTTTTATTATTTTTATTATTTTTAGTACTTTTATTATTAATTTCACTAACCTTAATTTTTTTACTATCTTTTTGTTTTTTTGAGATCTAAATCACCATATCCATTAACTCTAAATAAATAATTATATTAATAATAAAATATATAAATCGAATTGATAATTCTTATAAATTAAACTATATTAGTTATAAGCCATTCTCATGGGTTTATGATGTATTTACTTTATGTAGGAATTGTTTTTTTAAATATTGGATATATTATTAATATTAGATTAAATTGAGAGGTTAAATCATGGAGTATGAAATTAAAGGTGGATCTTTTCCAATTGTAATATGTTATCTTAAAAATGGTGAAAAAGTAAAGACTGAGGGGGGTGGCATGGCATTAATGACTCCAAATATTCGTATGGAAACCACTACTGATGGAGGAATCCTAAAAGGTCTTGGAAGAGCTTTATCTGGAGATTCAATGTTTTTAACTTATTATATTGCAGAAGATGATGATCAACATGTTGGATTCGCTTCTAAATTTCCAGGTCAGATTATACCATTAGAAATAACTGAAGATAAGCCAATAATAGCTCAAAAGACTGCATTTTTGGCTTCAGAAGAAGGTGTAGATATTAAAATGCACTTTAGAAAAAGTTTAAAATCAGGATTATTTGGAGGAGAAGGGTTTATCTTGCAAAAACTTGAAGGAAATGGAAAAGCATTTTTAGAAATGGATGGTGAGATTTTAGAGTATGAATTAGCACCTGGTGAGAAATTAGTAATTGATCAAGGTCATTTAGGAGCAATGGAAGAAACAGTATCTTTTGATATCCAAAGAGTTAAAGGTGCTAAAAATATGCTTCTTGGAGGCGAAGGAGTATTTTTAGCAAATTTAACAGGTCCTGGAAAAGTATGGATACAAACTATGCCGTTTAGTAATCTTATTGAGGCAATTATACCACATTTACCTTCAAGTGGATGACTTTAAAATGTATTCTTACTTTTAACACTAATTTTTTAATTTTTTATTTTTAAATAGTTATTTAAGTATATGTTTAATAGCTATTTACTTATTTTATTATCTATGTATTGTTTTATTCAAATCAGAAGGATGAATGAATCCTGATCTTATCATATTGTCTGCAATTACAATAGCTAAAGATGATTCACTAACTGTAGTTATTCTTGGACATATGCAAGGATCGTGACGTCCTGTAATTTCTATTTTTGTGTTTTCCCATTTTTCTAAATCAACAGTATTTTGGATTTGTGATATTGAAGGAGTTGGTTTAACAGCTATTTTTGCTACTATTGCCATTCCGTCGCTAATTCCTCCTAATATTCCACCAGATGTGTTTGTTCTTGTTCCAATATTTTTTTTATCTCTATTTTCTTTCTTAATATAGAATTCATCATTAATTTCTGATGCTCTATGGTTGATAACATCAAAGCCCATTCCAATTTCTACTCCTTTAACTGATCCAAGCTCCATTAATGATTTAGCTATTTCTCCATCAAGTTTTCCAAAAACAGGATTTCCAACGCCTGTAGGAACTCCAATAGCTATTATTTCAACTTTTCCACCTATGGAATCTCCTTTTTCTTTATATTCTAAGATTAATTCTTCCATAGATTTTGCTGCCTCCAGATCAGCACATCGGACTGGATTTTTATTAGCATACTCTTCAATTAAATTTATGTTTACTGTTTTTGCTTTTATATTTCCTATTTGGGTAACATGGGAGATAATTTTAATGTTGAACTTAGATAGTAGTTTTTTAGCTATTGCTCCACCGATTACATGTCCAATTGTAACTCTTCCACTTCCATGACCTCCTCCTCTGTAGTCGTAGTTTCCGTATTTCTCTTTCCAAGTGTAATCTCCGTGTCCTGGTCGAGGAGTATTCTTTAAATTTTCATAATCTTTTGATTTATGTTGATTATTTTTAATAATTCCTGTAATTGGAGTTCCATCTGTTTTATCATTAAATATTCCAGATAATATTTCAATCTTATCTGTTTCTGCTCGTGATGTGGTAATTTTACTGGTTCCTGGTCGTCTTTTATCTAATTCTTCTTGTATATCTTCTATTTTAAGTTCTAAATTAGCAGGACACCCATCAACAACAGCTCCAAGAGCTTTTCCATGACTTGATCCGAAACTTGTAACTGTAAAAGTCTTTCCTGTGGTGTTTGTCATTTAATCAGTCCATTTTTATTAATTTTTATTATTTGTATTGATTATCGTTAACTTTATTATTAATTTCAACATATCTTAATATAATAATTTAATTTTAATATAATGATAATTATATATTTAATATTAACTATTGATAATAGTTTGTTACATTGTACAATGCAATGATTATTTGGTATTTATTTATAATTCAATTGATTTACATGAGAAATAAAAATATTAAAGCTATTTATGATATCTTACTTGAGGAATACTCTCCTCAAGGTTGGTGGCCACTTTTAAACTATGATGGGATCAATCCAACAAAAACTGGATCAATAAATGGTTATCATGTTGGTGATTATGACTTCCCAAAGAATCAAGCACAAGAGTTTGAAATAGCTATTGGGGCGATTTTAACTCAAAACACTACATGGCAATCAGTTGAAAAAGCTTTAATTAATTTAAACGATATTGTAGATAATTTTTCACCAAAAAGTATTTTAAAAATAGCTATTGGAGATATAGAAAAATTTAAAAATGCAATTAGGTGTGCAGGTTTTGTTAATCAAAAATCTCAGTATCTTCAAAACATTGCTAAGTTTTTCATAGATTTAGGTGATAAAACTCCAACAAGAAAAGAAATTCTTAAAGTTAAAGGAATTGGAAATGAAACAGCTGATTCAATACTTCTTTATGCTTTTAAACAAAATGAATTTGTTGTAGATGCATATACAAAAAGACTATTTTCTTACTTAGGTTATATTGACTTTAAAGATAACTATTTAAAAGTTAAAAAGCTATTTGAAGATAATATTCCTAATAATATAGCTATTTATCAGGAATACCATGCTCTTATTGTTGAACATAGCAAAAGATATTATAGTAAACAACCATATGGTGTAAATGATAAATTACTTGAAAATTTTATTTTAGATTGATTAATGGATATAAGGGAATTATAATTATTGGTGAGGGTATGAATTTTCCAGTTACAAGATTAAGACGGCTTAGAAAGAGTCCTCAAATAAGAGATATATTTAAAGAAACTAGATTACACAAAGATAATTTAATTTATCCTATTTTTGTTAAAAAAGGACTTAAAAATGGGGAAAAAGAAGAAATACCAACAATGCCTGATGAATTTAGGTACTCTGTTGATGATGCAGTTGATTATTTAAAAACTCTTGAATCAAAAGGATTAAAATCAACAATCATATTTGGAATGCCTCTTAATAATGAAAAGGATGAAATTGGTTCACCTGCCTTTGATAAATATGGAATAGTTCAGGAAACTATAAGGAAGCTAAAAAAAGAAACTAATTTGGTAGTTATAAGTGATGTGTGCCTTTGTCAATATACTTCTCATGGGCACTGTGGGCTTGTTAAAAATGGAGAAATTTTAAATGATGAATCTCTTGAATACTTATCTAAAGTAGCATTATCACATGCTGAAGCTGGAGCAGATATTATTGCACCTTCAGATATGATGGATGGGAGAGTTTTAGCTATTAGGGAAATTTTAGATGAAAATGAATATTATAATGTGGCAATTATGTCTTATTCAGCTAAATATGCTTCATCATTTTACAATCCATTTAGAGAAGCAGTTTGCTCAAGTCCTTCATTTGGAGACAGAAAAACTTATCAAATGGATCCATCTAACTTAAAAGAAGCTATTCGTGAATCTGAATTAGATATTATTGAAGGTGCTGATGTTTTAATGGTGAAACCAGCACTTGCATATTTAGATGTAATTAAAACTCTTAAATTAGAATTTAATTTACCATTAGCTGCTTATAATGTAAGTGGAGAATATTCAATGTTAAAATCTGCGATAAAAGAAGATTATTTAACGGAAGATGCGATATTCGAAAGTTTACTTTCAATAAAACGTGCAGGAGCAGATTTAATAATCACGCATTTTGCTAAAGACATAATAGATAAAATTTAGTAACTATATTTATATTTAACAGTGTGTTTAGTAGCTATATTTATATTTAACAGTGTGTTTAGTAGCTATATTTGTATTTAACAGTGTGTTTAGTAGCTATATTTATATTTAACAGTGTGTTTAGTAGCTATATTTATATTTAACAGTGTGTTTAGTAGCTATATTTATATTTAACAGTGTGTTTAGTAGCTATATTTATATTTAATAATTAAACTTTAATTTCGTGATAATATGTATAATCTGATTGATATTGGTGTTAATTTAATGCACAAATCTTTTAATAAAGATAGGGAAGAATTAGTAAAAATAGCTGAAGATAATGGTGTTTCATCACTTATTTTAACTGGAACAACAGAAAAAAGTAGTTCAGAAGCTATGAAATATGCTTTAAAGCATGATAGTAAATTGTATTCTACTGCAGGAGTTCATCCTCATAATGCTCGTGATTGTAACGAAAATACAATTGATAACTTACGTAAAATAGCTAAAAATAAATCAGTAGTTGCAATTGGGGAATGTGGCTTAGATTATAATCGAGATTTTTCTCCAAGAAATAAACAGAAAAAATGGTTTGAAAGACAAGTTATTCTTTCCTCAGAGTTGGAAATGCCTTTATTCCTTCATGAAAGGGATGCTTTTGATGATTTTTCATCTATTATTGAAAAACATGAAAATAATATTGTGAACATGGTAGTACATTGCTTTACAGGTAGTAAAAAAGCTCTTAATAAATATCTTGACCTTGGAGCATATATTGGGATTACTGGATGGGTTTGTGATGAAAGGAGAGGTAAAGATTTAGCAAAAATTGTCAATATTATTCCTGAAGATAAATTAATGGTTGAAACAGATGCTCCATTTCTTATTCCCCGTAATATGCTGAAGAAACCTAAAAATGGAAGAAATGAACCGAAATTTTTACCTCATATTATGGAAGTTACTGCAGAAAATATGGGAAAAGATCCTAAGGAATTATCAGCTATTGTTTATAAAAATACAAAATCATTTTTCAATATTTAATGTGCTAGGTTATTACAAGTTAATTTATTACAAAATGTTAAGTTAAATAGAGTGTTACTATGAATCCTGAGGAAATAGCTAAAATTGCTCAAATAGCAAGTGTACTTGAAGTAAGTGGATATCCAAAGCCTGGTAATGTTCATAGGAATCGTGATTTTCATGATATGGTTTTTGAAGATTTTTTAATAAGTGGAATTGTTATTGGAGATATAATAAAAGAAGCTGCATCTCACATGAGGAGTATTGGAAATTCCATGGATTTTAGAGAGTCTAATATTGGAGAATATATTCATAAAGCAGTTATGGAAACTGATAGATGGGTAGCAAATAATACTAACCTTGGGATTATAATGCTTTTAACTCCTATAGCTATGTCTGCAGCTATTAGTGATAATTTAAATGAATTAAGGGAGAATATTCATAATGTTATAAAATATTCTACAGTATCTGATGCAATAAATTTGTATTTAGCTATTTCAATTGCTGATGCTGGAGGAATGGGAGATCAAAAGGATTTGGATGTTAATTCAAATGATTCAATAATTGAACTTGAGCACGAAAACTTAAATATTTTTGATGTTTTAAATATATCTTCCTCTTGGGATAGTTTAGCTAAAGAACTAACTACAAAAATGCCGATTACTTTTGAAATTGGTTTTCCAATATTTTCAAATCTCAGGAAGACATTTTCAATAAATACTTCCACAGTGGTTACATTTTTAACAATTTTATCAAATGTTCCAGATACTTTAATTTCAAGAAAATATGGGAATGAAAAAGCAAAAAAAGTATCTGACATGGCTAAAACTTTATTAAATTACTTAGGTCCTGTTGATTCCAATGATTCTTTATCTTCTGAACATGGTCTAGCTGCTAACAAAATAGCTATTGGATTTGATGAAAAAATTTTTAAGGAAAAATTATATGAATTTGATAACTATCTTTTTGAAAATAAATTAAATCCTGGAACAACAGCCGATTTAACAGCATCTTCTATCATGGTTAGCTATCTAAGTGATTTTTTACTTCCTTAAATCAATAATTTATCTTTTCGTATTAATAAAAGCATTTCTTATAATTAAAATCCTTATTTTTTGAAATAGTTTTGCTCAAACTTCTTTTTGTGACGAAAATTTAGAGAAATCTTTGATTTCTCTTTTTCAAAAGTTTGTTTTATATTTAAATATTATTTTTTTTAAAAAAATTTAATTAGTAGAAATAATATACATTATTTATTATAATTAATTTATATTAAAAAAAATTTATATAATCAAATCATTTATTAAAGAATGATATAATTAAAGCTCTTATACTTACTTTATCAAAATTATCACTAATAATTTATCAATTAATTTTTATATAGGCGTGTTTAAATGAATGAAAACATTAATAAAATTATCAATGAACTCCATATCTATGAAAAAAAGCTTCTTATATCATTAGGTGAAAATGAAAATAAGAGTCCTGATGAAATAGCTATTGAAACTGATATGGGTATTAAATCAGTTATGAGTGCAGCAGGATCTCTTGCTTCTAAAGATATTATTCAAGTTAATACCTTATTGGATTCTAAAGTTGTTTTAACTGATGTTGGAGTAGAAATAGCTAATAATGGTCTTCCAGAGAGGAAAGTTTTATCTGCATTAGGTGAAACGAATAATGGTTCTATTCAAATGAAAGATTTGGCTCAAAAATCAAAAATTAGCGGGTCAGATATTAAAATAGCTATTGGTTGGTTAGTTAGGAAAGATTGGGCTAAAATAAATAAAGGAATTATAACCATTACTGAAAATGGTAAAAGTAATACTGAAATTCAAGGAAATGATGAAAAATTAATTAATAGTTTACTTGAAAATAACCAACTAGATATTTTTAATTTAGATGATGATTTAAAAGAAGGGCTTGATCTTCTAAATGATCGAAAAAATCTTGTTGAAATAATTGATAAAAAAACACATAAATTCCACTTACTTGATTTGGGAATAGCTATTTTAAAAATAGGTTTAACTATTCAAGAAGATGCTACTCAACTAACACATCAGCAATTAAAGGATAATAATTGGAAAAGCCTTAATTATCGTCCATATGATATTAACGCTGAATTTCCTAAAATATTTCCAGGTAAGGGACATCCACTTAGAAGAATTATTGAAGAAATTAGAAATGTATTTTTAAATTTAGGCTTTAGTGAATCCAATGGTCCAATTTTAGAATCTGCTTTTTGGAACTTTGATTCTCTTTTCCAACCTCAAGATCATGCTGCAAGGGAAATGCAAGATACTTTCTATGTTAAAAATCCTAAAGAGGCGTACTTACCTGATAATGAACTTGTTAATAAAACAGCTTTACTTCATGAAAATGGAGGTAATACTGGTTCTGATGGATGGGGTTATAAATGGGATAAAGATATTGCAAAGCAAACTGTTCTTAGAACACATACTACTGGAATTTCAACTAAGTTTCTTCATGAAAATCAGCCTCCACTTAAGATGTTTTCTGTAGGTAGGGTTTTTAGAAGAGAAACAATAACTTATAAACATTTACCTGAGTTTCATCAAGTTGAAGGTATTGTAGCTGATAAAAATATTAACTATCAAAATTTATTAGGTGTTTTAAAAGAATTTTATAAAAAATTAGGGTTTGAAGTTAGGTTTAGACCAGCATATTTCCCATACACATACCTTTCAACCGAATGTGAGGTTTATCTTGAAGATAAAGAAGCATGGATAGAATTTGGAGGCTCTGGAATGTTTAGACCAGAAGTACTTGAACCATTAGGTATTAACGTCCCAGTTCTTGCTTTTGGTTTAGGTATTGAACGTTTAGCAATGATAAGATATGATATCTCTGATATAAGAATGTTATACAAAAGTGATATTAAATGGCTAAGAGAAATTCCAATAGACAATGGAATATCTTTAGAATAACCTTTATCTTTAAAATAAATAGCTATTAGTTCAATAATTTCTTATTCAATATGTATTACTTATTCAATATGTATTACTTATTTAATAAGTTACATGGTCTTATTTTAAATTAATAATTTATAATAATCTCCATGAGTTGCTTTTATCTTTTCAATAATGTTTTTGTTTTCGAGAGATAATAATATATGATACATTCTAAAATTAGTTAATTTTAAATCACCATAAAGAAGACTACCTTCTAAAATATGTTTTGAAACGATATTATCATTATTTATTAATTTTTCAATAACTTCAATGGACTTTCTTTCTTTTTCATCTAATTCTGCTTTTTTAACTTCTTTTTTGGAGTTAACTGCAGTTATCTCTTTGTCAAATCCTATTAGTTTTACTTTTTTATCTTTATAATGAATCATTTCTTTAGTACTTAGCTCTTTCAATGTATTGGTTAATTCATGTTCGTAAATATCAAGATTCTCTTTAATAATATTTTCTTCTATTCCCTTGGGGAACTGTGAGTTTAATTCTTTTATTTTATTGAATATTATTTCTTCTTTTTTAGTTATAGTTATCATATCTGATCTGTTTTGGATTTATTATATATTTATTATTGATTAGGAATTAAAAGATTAGCTGCTACTAATCTGCATATGTCTGTTTTAGTAATGACTCCAACAGGTTTTTTTCCATCTACAACTAAAAGACCAGAAATATCTGCTCTAAGCATTAAATTTGCAGCATTTTTAATTTCTTCTTTTGCATCTATGGTTATAATGGTGTTTGACATTATATTTTTTATTGTATTTTTATTATTCTTACTATTTTCATTGTTAAAATTGTTTAAAATACCTATTAAATTGGTGTAAGATATGGTTCCTTTGTAATCACCATTATTGTTTATTACAAATAATCTTCTTATTCCATTTTTATACATTTTTTCAAATGCTTCAATTGGGCTAGTATTTTCATTTATTGAAATTACTTTTCGATTCATCACATCTTGTATTTTCATTTTATTCACTCGTAAACTGATAAATTATAAATTCATTTAAACTGTTATTATTTTTTATTCAATTGTATATATTTTTAGCTATTCTTATTTATTTTTTATTTATTATTATCTAATTTAATTTAGGTATGTTTCAGTAATTAATACTATTTGAACATGCAAAATTATTAGTTAATATGCACAATTATTATTTTTTCTTAGATAGATAATATGTCACTGAGTTATACTAATTTGAGTTTATATAGTTACAGTCAATATATTTTATAAATGGACTTTGTTTAGTTATATCATATTTTTAAAAAGTAGTATGTAATTCCATTTATATTTTAAAGCCTTATTTCATTATCCTATAATTTTTGTTTTGTTTATGAATATTTTATATAGGGTAATATAGGGTAATATTTATATATGATAGTGTACTATTTTAATTTAGTGATAATAATTTAATAAAAATGTTTATATAGTTATTATCTAAAATTAATACTGTTATATATTAAGTTTTCAATGTTTTAAAATTTACAAAAGGTTTATAACAGGTTTTTGTAGATTTATTTAAAATATATTTTTTGTTAGACTAATATTATACTATTTAACTGATAATAATCTATAATTATCATGATATTGATTAGGCATTACATTAATTATTTATTAGTATTATTTTATTAGTTGATTAATTCATTCTAAATTTATTTATAAATGTTTGAAAAAGGTTTTTAGCATGATGAGAATAAGTATGTCATTACCAAAGAAGCTTTTGGCTGAATTTGATGAAGTTTTAAAAGATAGAAGCTATCAATCCAGATCTAAGGGAATTAGAGATGCTTTGAAAGATTATATTGTCCGTTACCAATGGATGAATGAAATGGAAGGTCAAAGAATAGGAGTTATCACTGTTATCTATGATCATTATTACAATGGAGTAATGGAAAGCTTAGCAGAAGTTCAACATCAATATAGAAATGAAATAAATACAAGTATGCATGTACACATGACTAACAAGTATTGTATGGAAGTTATTGTTGTTAATGGTGATGTAAATAGTATTAGAGAGTTAACTGAAAAAATGATGAGGCTCAAAGGTGTCGATCATGTTAAGCTCACAAGTACTGCAAATGGTGAACAATTAGATCCAGATTAAGCTTATTAAAACTTAATCAACCTTCAATTTTATAAGCATAATAAATGCTTTTATTATTAAAATTTAAATTTAAAATACATTTTTATTAATTTTTATTATTATTTTAACTATTATTTAAATTATTTTTTTTAATTATTGGGTTTAGCCGCGATTTTGATTTTGTATTAATATGATATTTAACCGTAATTTTGATTTTATATAGGGCTATATTATTTATTAAGGATTATCATAATTTATTAAAGGGTTACTCTACTTATTTTATTGTATATCATATTTAATTTTTATTTAGGAATTAATTTCATGTTTTTTCACACAACTCCATATCATCATGATTTAATTAAAGATTTTGAACGTTTAGCTGTTTTTAATGAAGCGATAAATAGTTATTTTAATGATGTAATTAAAAGTAATAATGATTTAAAAGTTAAAATGTTTGATTTGGGATGTGGGTCTGGAATTTTATCCTTTTTTGCTTCTAAATATGATGTTGATGTTATAGCTATTGATAAAGACTTTAAATCTATTGAAAAGGCTAAGTTAAATTTAAAAGATATTGATGATATAAATTTTATAAATGATGATGTTTTAAATTTAAATTTTAAGGATAAAGCTGATTTAATCGTATGTGAAATGTTAGATACTGGATTAATTGATGAAGAGGAAGCTCCAGTAATAAATCATATATTACCTTTTTTAAAAGATAATGGAGTAATTATTCCAAAGGGTATAATTAATATAGCTTATCCACTAAATATGAATTATCCATATATTGTATATGATGATTCAAACCATGGTTCTACATTAGAATATGATGTTTTAGGAGATTTTGTAGTTTATGATGAAATTGATTTTGATAATTATATTGATCTAAATTTTAAATCTAAATTACACTTTAAAATAACTAAAGACTCATTATTTAATGGTATTAAAATTATTACTTTCACAAAACTCAATGATAATTTAATTTCTGGTCCAACACCAATGTTAAATCCTCCAATATGCATTCCAATTAATGAAAAAAGTGTTAAAAAAGGAGATTTCATTGATATAACTTTAGAATATGTTATGGGTGGAGGATTGGAATCTATTAAAGTTTATTATTAAATTTATTATTAATTTTCATAAATTGAATGAATATTATTTAGTATGACTAAAGTAGTATAATTTGAGGAATTGATTATTACATATATAAAATATAAATATTATTGTATAGGTGATTTTTATTTTTATTAAAAATGACTTTAAAGCTTTTCTTGAAAACTATGATAAATTATTAGTTTTAGGGGTGGGAAATGAATTAAGAGGGGATGATTCATTAGGTCCTTATTTTATAGAATCTATAGGATCTAAATTATCATTAGATTTTTTTGAAAAATGGAACATTGTTCTTGTTAATGCAGGATCAGTTCCTGAGAATTTCACAGGTTTAATAATTAAAGAAAAGCCCTCACATATTTTAATTGTTGATGCGATATTAATGGATGATGTTCCAGGATTCATTAAGTTGATTACTAAAGAACAAATTGCTAATTATTCACCTTCTACTCATTCAATGTCTTTATCTGTCATTATAAAATATTTAGAATCAAAAATAGATTTTAATATACTTTTAGTAGGTATTCAACCAGAAACTATGGGATTTGCTGAAGACATATCTTCTGTTGTTCTTAATTCTATTTCAACACTTGAAGAATTGTTTATATCCTCAATAAAATAATTAATAAACAAAATAAATAATTTTATTACTATCTTAATTCATATACTTATTTTTAATAAAATAACTTTGATTTATGTGTGATTTTATGAAAATACTCTTTATTGGTGCGAGACTATTTGATGATATTGCTTATTATCTTAAAAGTAAAGATATTGAATGTATATTAACAGAATCTAATAAAAATTCGTCAAATTTAGATTTAGCTGATAAATATTATATCGTTGATCGAGGAATGGATCAACCTGCTAAAATAGCTATTTCTAACAATGTATGTGCTGTTATTCCATTAATTGGTCTTGATATTCCTCTTATGGATGTTGCTATAATGAAAAAAAAATTAGAAGAAGAATACAACATACCAGTAATAGCTTCTAATGAATATGTAATTAATTTAACTTCCAACAAGAGTTTAACAAAAGAATTCTTTAATAATATTGACATTGCTACTCCTAATTACGCTGTTTTAGAAACTAATGATATATCTAACCTTAACCTTAAATATCCTATGGTTCTTAAACAGAATCATGGTCAAGGGGGAAAGGATATTAAAATAGCTATTAATGGCAATGATTTAAATGAGTATTTTGATAATTTTTCAAATGCTCTTGCTGAGGAGTTTATTGAAGGATCTGAAATTTCTATAGAGGTTTTATGTTGGAATGGTGAATATTTACCATTAGTACCTGCTTATAAAGGTGAAACTAATTTAAATGGTGTTCATCCATTGTATAAAGTTAAATCTGCTCCATGTGAAATTGATGGATTGGATAATAATCTTGTGAAAGAGTTAGCTATTAAAATAGCTAAAAATTTAGGTGCTGAAGGAACTATTGATATTGATTTTATTTATTCTTCTTCAAATAATAAATTGTATGCTATTGAAGTCAATGCTAGACCTAGTGGAACTAGATATTTGTCTGCCGCGGGCACAGGTATTAATCCATTAGTTAAACTTGTTGATATGGCTTATGGGGATTTTGACATAAAGAGTATACATAGCACACTTAAGAATTATTATTCTTTAGAAATTCCTATTGGTGAATATAAAGGTTCTTTAGGTAATGAGCCTATTAAAAAATTCGAAAAAAATTCATGGGTTGTTCATGGACCTGAAAAATACAGAAGAATAACTGTCAGTGGTGAAAACAAACAAAAAGCTTTTGAAATAGCTAATAATCTTTTAAAATATAATAATGCTTATTTATCAGAGGATTTACATTTAGATTTTAAAGATTAAATTTTACTTTCTACTTATTTTTATACTTTTAACTTACTTTTGTAATTAGTTACACTTGACATTATTCAATTTTCTTTATTTTTTATTATTTTAATTTAATTTAAGGCTAAACTATTAATAAGATAATGTACATAATTTAATAATATAAATTAATAGAAAATTTTAAAAATATTTAAACAATATGTGATAAATTAATAGAAAATATTTAAACAATATATGATAAATTATATTTAATATTCTTAATTTATGGACATATTTGAAGGGATAAAGATGAGTACATTTGATATTATAGTTTTATTCTTAATAGCTTTCGTTGTAACGGTATTCTTTACGTATTTTATAAGGAATATGCTAAATAATGCTAATTTAGTTGATAGTCCTATTGTAACGGAACATAAACATAAAAAAGGCACTCCAACAATGGGAGGTATCGCATTTCTCTTTTCAGTCTTTTTAATATGTTCATTATATATTAAAAATGATTTTATTACAATAACTTCTCTTATAATGGCTTCTGCAGGACTTGTTGGTTTAATTGATGATCTTGTAGGGCTTAAAATTAAAGAGGTTCAAAAACATGTTGAGAATATTTCATCTATACCTATTAAGTTAGGTCAATTGACTTTAAAGCCTGGTGAAAAAGCAAGGGCGGCTACAGAAAAGGCAAAAAGTCAGGTTAAAGATCTTGTTATTGGAAATAAACTTAAAATAATTGATGAAATCCCTATAAAAACTGAAATCGGTGAAATGGAAAAAATAGTAACTCAAGTAGTTATAGCTATTTTTTTAATTCTCACTGGGGCTGTAACAACACTTGGAGGATTTTCACTAGGATTACTAGCTATTCCTGTTGTTATCATAGCTATAATTGGGGCAATTAATTCAGTTAATTTAATAGATGGGATGGATGGTTTAGCCGCAGGAATAATAGCTATTGCTTCAATTGCATGTGGCGTTTTCTTATATTTACATGGTAATCTTGAAGGAATCTTACCTTTTGCTCTTTTAGCAGGAATAAGCTTAGGATTTTTAGTATTTAATAAATATCCTGCATCAGTGTTTATGGGAGATATTGGATCTTTTGCATTAGGTGCAGGCTATGCAACAGCAGTTTTAATAACTAATACTCCTTATTTTGGCGTTTTAGCATTAGCTGTTCCAATAGTTTCAGTTATAATAAGTTTAATTCACCGAGCAAAAATCATTAGACTTCCTGTTGAACCATTACACCATACATTAAACTATAAAGGACTATCTGAAAAACAAATCATAGTTAGCTATTGGTTCTTAACTTTTTTAGTTTCAGCTATTGGAATTTTAGTAAGTTTCTATTATTTTTAAATAAACATAGGCAATTAATTTACATATATTATAAATAAATAATTAATTATTAAATAAATACTTAATTATTTAATCTAATATTTAGTTATAAATGATCTATAATTAATTAAAACTCTTTGGAGAATTTTATGAATTATAATAACCTAACACTTTCAGATTTATCTAAAGAAATTTCTGGCGAAATTGTTGGTATTACTAATGATTTAAAATATAATAAATTTTCTGGTGTGTTTACTGTTTTAAATTCTGCAACTAAAGGAGACATTGTAATAAGGCATCGAATTGATGAAAAAGGAATTGAAATAGCTAAAAATAAAGATGTTTTGGCAATAATATGTGAAAATCCTCAAATAAAAACTATTGAAACTGCAAATTCATTAAATTTTCCATTAATCATTGTAGGTAAAATAGAAATAGCTAATGCTTTTGCATTAAAATACACAATTGATAAATTTGCTCCAAACTCTAAGAAAGTTGTTATTAGTGGAACAAATGGCAAATCTACTACTTCTCATTTAATTTATCATATTCTAAAACATTCACATTTTAATTCTTTTACAAACACTGATGCAAAATCAGAATTCAACACATTAATTGACCCCATGGTTTCAAAATTATTAGTGGACTATTCAAAAATCAATCCAAATCCTGATTTTTTAGTTATTGAAGTTTCTGAAGTTCAAGGATGGTTAAATAAGTTAATGAAAGACCATGCAGCTATTATGGTCGATGCAGTTAATCCTGATGTTGGTGTTGTAACAAATATTGCAATGGATCATATTGGTTTAGTTAATTCAATTGAAGAGGTATTTGATGAAACATCTGGTGTAGCTAAAGCTATTAAAAAAGGAACATTGGTTTTAAACTATGATGATTTGCTTGTCAGATCTTTGAATGGATTAAGTTCAGATAATATTGATAATTTTTTCTTTTTTTACGGCAAAAATTCTAAAAAATTGAATAATCTTAAAACTAGCTATTTATATTATGATACTAATAAAAATATCATTTTATATAATTATGAGGAGATTTTAAAATTAGAAGAACTTCCATTTAAAAGTAAACATTTTATTTTAAATGTTTTAGCTGCAATTTCAGCATGTATATCTTTAGATATGGCTATTAATGATATTGTTGAAGGTGTAAAATCTTATACTCCATTAAAGAGAAGATTTTCAATATTAAATCAAAATCCTTTAATTATTGATGATTTTGCACATAATCCCGAAGGTATTAAAGAAACTATTAAAGCAACTTCAAAATTAGTAAATAATACTGATTTATGGATTGTATCAGCTATTAGAGGTTCTAGAGGTATTGAAATAAATGAACTAAATTCTAAAGCAATAGCTGAAAGTTTAAATTCTTTAAATTCTAATGTTAACAATGTGAACCTTTTGATATCTTCAAGTGAGGATATTGTGGATAATTTAAATGTAGTTCATGATAAAGAAAGAGAAATATTTTTAAATGTGCTATCAGATAATAATATTAGTTCTAAATTTTATAATAATTTGCATGATTCGTTATTTGATGTTTATACAAATGCTAAAGTTCAAGATGTTGTTTTACTCATTGGAGCTCAAGGTATGGATCCTGCAAGTGAGCTATTATTGAATATTATGAAGTAGTTCGTTCTTTTTAAATCATTTTTGGAAATTAATTTATTTTATAAATCTATTTGTAAAAATCGATAGATATTAATATAATAGTAATCTAATATAAAAATAGTTTTTATCATTTACATTACTTGTTATGTTTTGATTTAAATTTGCAAATAGTTAAATTCACATTTTATTCTAAAATTTCAATAATAAAAAATAATATATAAATTTAATATTAATAAAAGCATAATTAATGCTTAAAGTGCTTTATTTATGGAAATAGCTTTTGATCAAACTTTTTTTTAAAAGTTTGAAATGTTTGTTTCATATTAATAAAATCATTTATATTACATTACTCAAAAAATGTGTCTTATAATCATTTTGTAATTCTTATGAAAAATATAATAAAAATACTTTAAATTTAATTTAAAGATTTTTTAGATGATATTTCTGAACATTTAAATTACTACATATGTTACAAAACTTTGGTAATATATTATATTATAACTAATTACTAATATTATATCTAATGTTTAATTTGTGAAATAGCATATGATGAAACTTAATAATAAACTTATTATAAACTAATTTAATTGGAGTTATTTTAAAAAGAGTGAAAATCATGTTTTTAAAAATAAGGAGAGACACATTAATAATTTTATTATTAGCATTTGTGCTAATTCTTTCTGGAAGATTAATAACATACATTGCATTTGCTTCATCTCCTGAAATTGAAGATGGAGTGGTTGTAGCTGGAGTCATTATTAAAGGTAATGATATTGTTCCAATTGATAGTATAAGGGCTAATATTGCTAATTCTGGTTTAAGATCAGGTAGTTCTATTAAAAATGGGATGTTGATAACAACGAAGAGATCTATGCCTTTAAGCGAGGCGATTACTAATGCCCAAAATTTTGCAACCTTAACGACAGTTCCAGGGACTAAATTACAGCCTATTGCTGCTGCTGATGTTAAAATTGATGAATCTACTGGAATTGTAACTGTAAATGTTATTGAAGACTTTTCAACAATTGATATGCATAATTTAACTGCAAAAAACGCTTTATTACGAGAGGGATGAACTTTGAAACGAACATTTTTATTAATAACATTTTTATTAATAATTGCCTCATTAGCTGCTGTTTCTGCTACTATGAATGTAATTGTAATTACTGATCCAACAGGGCAAGATGTTAATGGTGCAGCTGGTGGAAGTATGTCTTTTGCTCAGAATATGTTTCAATCTACATTTCTTTTATCAAAAGATAATAAGTATGTAGTTTTATCTGGGGGAGAAGGTGGTGCAGATGCTAGGTTATACCCTATTGTAGATGCTATTACTCTTTTAGACACTGGTGTAACTGCAGCCAGAGCTGCAGGTCCTGCTTCATCCTATTCTGGTATGAGGTTGCTTGTTGGGGGTCCTGAGATAGGAATTGGAATTGGAGGATCATTTGATGCATATTTAATCACTGTTGAAGATAATGGGGATATTAAAGTGACTCCTGCATCTGGAGGTCTTGCATCAATACCTCCTGGTAAAAAAGGCGCTATTATTCACTTAAGGAACAGTCATGGAAATCCACTATATGGTTCTGCAACCAGAGTTAGAAAAGAAACTGCACTTAACATAGGGAGAATGATAAGGGATGGCTATTCTGCTACAACAATTGTTAGTGAAGTGTTTAAGGAAGTTGCTGAGGATTCTGGAGAGAAATATGGTGGAGGTGCTGTGAATTTAATAGCTGGAATATCAACAGGTGATATGTTCACGCCTCAGGAAGTAAATACAACTGGTTATCCAATGGATGAAGCTTATTCTAAGGTTTGTCCAGTGGATGGGTGGGGTATAGGTTTCCCTGCAGCTGAAAACTATGAAACATGTCCAAATGATGGAAATTCACTTGAAACAATTTATGCTTATGATGCATTAAAGAATAAGATTACGGTATCTAAAGATGCTGTTTCAGTTTCAGTTTATGGTACTGATAAGGTAGGTATACCTGAAACAACATCTGAAATTGTCACTGCATCAGTTAAAAAGTATGGGTATGATGCTAATGGTATAACTGAATCTATTAACAAAGGTATTAATAATGGTTTACTTAGTGGAGTTGATTATGTTGAACCTAAGGATGTTAATGTAAGAGCTGACTCAAAAGCAGTAGGTGTTTACTTTGCTCCACTTCCAGAAGGTAGGTCTTCTCCTTCATGGAATTTACCTATAAGTCCAGTTATATTAAATATTTTGGGAAGTATACAGTCAGTTATTGGAATAATACTTCTGCTTTTAGTAATATTTAGAAGTAGATTACTTAAATCTTTCCAGAAAAAGCAATAGCAATGTGAATAAAAAATTTAATAGCTACTATTAACTAAATATTCATATAACCTATATTGATGTTGTATATTTAATATTACATATTTTTTTATAAGATAATAAATTTTTTGGAACTTTTTTTCCAGTAATTCCAAAGCATTTATATACTGTATATGATAAAATGATATTTATTATCTAAATTTAAATCTTAATTAATAATATATATGTTTTTTGTAATAAAAGTATTAGATAGTAATATTAATATTAGATCAATTATATGTATTAATTGTTTAAACATACATTATCCTATTTACATGTAATTTAGTTTGTAAAATTCTTTTTATGTGATTATTATGGCATTGATCTTGATTCGTGGAGAAAATAATTCAAAAATTTTAAATGCAATTGCTGACATTGAACGTCATGCAAAATTAAATATTAAAACTAAGCCTAAAGCTATTGATTCAAAGATAGCAGATTCTATAGTTGAAAGTATATTAAAATCTCCTTTAAGAAGTAAATCAAAAGTAGCAACTGCTTTTTTTGTAGAGGAAGATATTACTTTAAGTATCATGCAAGTGAAGACCATTCATCCTCCTGCTCATGTTATCGTTGTGAGTGATGAATACGAGGAATATTCTAGATTAGAAGGTGCTTTAGGAGATTCTGATAACTTAAGTGGATATTACTTTAGTAAAGCTAAAACAACAGAATTAAAAGATTATAAAAAAGATTTCAAAACTCATTCTAGAAATTAAATCTTTTTTAAGAGTATATCTAATATAAGAGTATATCTAATAAGAATATATCTAATAGAATATACTTATTTAATTAATAAGTTTATTTTAATTAAAAAATGAAAATAAGTTTTTTGAGTATTTAATGTTTATTTTAATTAAATTTAATCAAATACTCTAATTTTTATATTATATTTTATTTTTTCTTAATTTTAACAATGTCTCCTAAAGTTGGGGTTGAAGACATATTATTTTTCATACTTTCTAAGTCAAAGTCATTTACCTTTTCAATTAAATCTATTTTAAGTATATTTTCAAGCTTTTTAGCAAGTTTTAAATCAGGAATCATTTTTCCATTTTCAATTCTACTTAATACTGAAGCTTTTTCATTAAGTTTTTTAGATAAATCTTCTCTTGACAATCTTAGATGCTCTCTCTTTTCTCGAATTATAGAATCATATTCTTCAACAAGTTCTTCTGTTGGTTCATTCCTTCTTTGATTAGTATTAGGTCGTGATATATTTGATTTCTGGGGGTTTTTACTCTTTATATTACTAATAGGTTTTCTAACAGCAGGTGTTTTTTGAATTCTACCAAATTTGGCACAATTTTCACAAACATCCATAACAGAACCATCAATTTTTGTTTTTAAGGGAGTACCGTTAATTGTTTCTCCGCAAATTTCACATCTCATAAATCTCACATCTCATATTGTTCTATTTCTTTTTCAATAATTATATATTTTATCATTAACTCAATTAAACAATTAACTCAATTAACATTTACTTATAAGTATAAACTAATGTTTTGCTTAAAATAGTTTATCAATTTAATAGTATAAATTAGTAATGTACTTAATTAAAGTACTAAAATTATACTTAACATTATATTTAAAATTTAACTAAATTTTTCATTTATTTTCTATTAAATTTCTCTTTGAATTTTTTAGTTTTTAGTTTAGTAATATAATCTTATTTTAATGAGTAATCTTATTTTTTATCAATTTTCCATTGATTTTTAGATAGAAAATATATTATTTTCTTTTTCACCCTAAAATTTAAATATCAACTTGAACATATATTAATATACAATAGTTAGTAAACTACACTATTAATATAAATATAAAAATTTAAAAATAAAATATTTATATAATTAATATTACCATATACTACTGGATGAATTAATTTTAAAAGTTTTAGGGGCGTATTATAAACATGGAAAATTCCTCACAATCCCTTTTTATGAAGATTGAAGATCTTAAAAAAGAAGTCCGAATGTTAAAAGAAGAAAATACCAAAACTAAAAGAAATTTAATGTGGAAAGTAAGAAAACTGGAAAAAGAGAAAATTGTTAATGATAATGATAAAATAAGATTAGAACGTGAAGCTAAATCATTGAGGGCAGAAGTAGACAGATTTAGGCATCCTCCTTTAATATTAGCTACTGTAACTGAAATTCTTGATAATAATAGATTGGCAGTGAAAAGTAGTACAGGACCTCACTTTGTTATTAATTATTCAAATTTTGTAGGTGATAAATTAATTGAGCCTGGTGCAAGGGTTGCACTTAATCAGCAAAATTTCGGAGTAGTTGAAGTATTACATTCTGAAAAAGATCCTGCAGTTTCAGGAATGGAAGTAGATGAAAAACCATCTGTTTCATATAGCACAATAGGTGGTCTTGAGGATCAAATAGTGGAAGTTAAGGAAACCGTTGAACTTCCTCTTAAAAAGCCAGAATTGTTCAAAAGAGTTGGTATTGAACCACCAAAAGGTGTGTTATTATATGGTCCTCCAGGAACTGGTAAAACATTACTTGCTAAAGCAGTAGCTAATGAAACCAATGCTACTTTCATCAAAATTGTAGCCTCTGAATTTGTTAAGAAGTATATTGGTGAAGGAGCACGTCTTGTAAGAGGTGTTTTTGAATTAGCTAAAGAAAAAGCACCAAGTATTATTTTCATAGATGAGATTGATGCTGTAGCTGCCAAGCGACTTAAAAGCTCTACAAGTGGAGATCGTGAAGTTCAAAGGACTTTAATGCAACTACTTGCTGAATTAGATGGTTTTGAATCTCGTGGGGATATTGGTATTGTTGCTGCAACTAATCGACCAGATATTTTAGACCCTGCTCTTTTGAGACCTGGAAGGTTCGATAGATTTATTGAAGTTCCAGCTCCAAATGAAGATGGTAGGAGAGAAATTTTAAAAATACACACTAAAAACATGTCCTTAGATGAAGATGTTGATTTAGATTTCTTAGCTTCATTAACTGATAGTGTTTCTGGTGCTGATTTAAAAGCAATATGTACTGAAGCTGGTATGTTTGCAATAAGGGAAGAACGTGAAAATATAACAGTATCTGATTTCATGGATGCAATAGATAAAATAATGGGTGTTGAACATGAAGAAGAATTTAGAAAAGAAGCAGGAGTAATGTTTGGTTAATTTAATAATCAATAATAACTTATTTCCTTTCAACATTTTTATTAATAATTCTCTCTTGTAATATTACTTTTATTTCTTTTTAATGGATACTAATTGTTATTATTGTTATTAATAGCTGTTATTGTTATTTTAGTTAATAGCTCTTATCCTTATTGTGTTAAATAGATATTATTTATTACTTATTTCAACTAATTGCCTGTGATGAACCCTATGAGCTCTGATTTGTGATGACTGATGGGCGATCTGAGGCTTTTAGTTTTTTAATAGTTTTTAATACTTTTTTTATATTTTAGTACTTTTCATATTTTCAATAATCATTTTATGTTTTTAATGAATCTATTTATAAGATTAGTAATATTTTTTAGTCATTTATTAATATAATTTTTAATCAATTTTTGTATTTATTTTATAAAAATCAAAAAATTTATTTAAAAAGATTTACAAAAGTATGATTAATGTTAAATGTAGAAGATAAGAATAGTACTAATGAAAAAATTTTATATAATTCTAAGCCCAGTTTGATTTTTCATTCAAAAAAAGTCTTTTTGTTAATTATTTTATTAATAATTATATATCAAATTACATTATTCCTAAAATTAAGTGTTATTCCTGGAATACAATCTTATTTACTAATGAACACAGACTGGATTTTTGCTAGAGAATTAAATAGCTATTTTGATTTAGGAATGGGGCTTATATTTTTTATTATTATTTTATGGATAATATGGATTTTTTTTAGTTGGAGTCAGATAGAATATACTGTAACAGATAGTAGGATCATATCAAAATCTGGAGTAATCCGAAGAAAATCAAATTATTTATCCTTTGATCATATACAAGATATAAGTACTTCTCAAGGTTTAATAGATAGGCTTTTTTCCATAGGAAATATATTTATTTGCAGTGCATATGATGATGGAAAAATAATATTAAAGAATATTCGCTCTCCAGGAGATGTAGAAGAGATAATTTTCCATGAAATGTCTAAATTTCATGAAAGAATGTCTTATCAACATAATCCTCAAAATCAAATCTCTCGTTATAATAATTCACAGTATAATGACTCTCAATATACTAATAGCTATAGTGACTCTAATAATATCAATAACAATCAACAAAATAATCAACAAAATCAGCATTATGAGGAATATATAAATGATAGGGGCGATTATAATCATATTCAAAATAATAATTATAATCCAAGTATGAAATCCTACACAAAGAGTCCAGATTATCCAATTAATCATTATCATGATAATTCAGGTAATTTTAACCATGAAAATTCAGAAGATACACAGTACCATTCTAATCAACAAAATAAAAGATTTAATTTAAATAATCAATATAATTCAAATCTAAATAATCAATATAATCAGCAAGAAAATAATACTAATAATAATACTAATAATTTTCAAGAACATAATATTCCAAACAATCATTATAATGAAAATCAAGATTTAGAATATTCTTCAATTAATAAAAGTAAATTTAAACATCCTGCTTTTGAGGGCATTGGAGGATTAGAATCAAAAAATAGCTTCAATAATAATTATAATAACTATGCAAATAGTGATAATAATAAGTCTAATAATTATCATAATCAAAATAATTCTAATTTCAATGAACCTACTAGTAATGGTAATTCTAATAATAATATAAATGAAGAGATATCTGAAAAAGAGAATATTTCTATTTTAGATAGGCATTCTAAAAAATTTAAAAGATAATTTTTATTTTTAATTTAAATAAAATCTACTAAAATCTATCTTATTTTTATACTACTTTTTATAAAGATAAAACAATGAATTATGATTATGATGTGGCTATTGTTGGAGCAGGACCTATTGGCTCAACGTTAGCTTATGAACTTGCTAATGATTTTTCGGTTTGTATTCTCGAAAAAAAGAGTCAAATTGGCATTCCTCTTCAATGTGCAGGGATTGTTAGTAAAAAAATAAAAGATCTTAATGAAATTCCAAATGATTTAATTCTTAATAAAGTTAAAGGAGCATTATTAAACTCTCCCAATGTTCAATTAACTGTGTATAAGGAATTTTCTGAGGCATATGTTATAGATCGTGTTAAATATGACCAATATTTAGTAAAACGAGCAGTTGATAATGGATCTAAACTTTTTACTAAGCACAAAGTTTTAGATGTTGATTTTAAAAATGGGATAATTTATTGTAACAATAAATCCATAAAAGCCAAGATAATTGTAGGTGCAGATGGTCATCATTCAACAATCTCAAAAAAATTTAATAATCCCTTTAAATACTTCAATGCTTCTCAAGTTTTAGTTAGAATTAATAATAATTTCAGTAATACTAATAATATTGTTAATACTAATACTAATAATATTACTAATACTAATATTCGTAATATTGGCAATATGGAGGATTTTGTAGAACTTCAACTGGATTCTAAAATATTGCCTGGATTTTTGTGGTGTATTCCTACAGAAAACAATGAATATCGAGTTGGTTTATTTTCAAATAATGATTTTAAAACCCAAAAACTATTTTTAGAATCTTTTTTATCTAATCATCCTAAATTTAAAGATTGCAAAATAATTGAAAGATATTTAGGAGATATTCCTATTTATGAGGAAGATAAATTACTTGTAAAAGGAAGATGTCTTTTAATTGGGGATGCAGCATCTCAATTAAAGCCAACTACTGGTGGTGGATTAATATTAGGTTTTGAAACAATTAAAATGGCTAAAAAAATCATAAAAAATACATTGTTAAAAAATGATTTATCTATTTTAAATAGCTATCCTATTGAGTTTAAAAAGAAATATTCAACTGAACTTAAATATCAACTTAAAGTTCATAAAACTATTGATGGATTATCAAATGATGATTTAGATCATATATTTGAAAAGCTCAAAAATAATAATGCTGAATTTCTTATTTCTAAATATGGAGATATGGATAAACAGTCTATTTTAGTTAAAGAAATTTTAAAAAAAGGTTTGCTTCTTAAAGTCATACCAAAATCTCTTTTATTTAAAATGTTAAAATTATGGCTTTTTAATATTATTTAATTAACCAATAATAATCAAATTTTAATAAAATACCATGATTTAAATACTTAGTATTAATAATATGTTAATATTGTAGTTTATTCAGTATGCTTTTTATTAAGTTATCCCTCATTATATTCTTATTAATTTATCGGAGATATTAAAACATGGAACTTTTATTAATTCAGTCTCAAGAACATGATACATTACCTATTGCTGAACTTAGGGCTGTACTTGAAAGTGAAGAGATAAGTGGTGAAATCGAGATTATAAGTCAAGGTTTACTTATTTTAAAATCCATCGAGGAAGATTTATTTGATGAAACCTATAAAATATTAGTTAAAAGACTAGCATATACTCATGAAATTGATCAAGTAATATTTTCTAAAGAACTAACTGATTTAAATAGCTATTTTGATATAGAAGAGATTGAAGGTTCAGATATTACAATTAATAATATCAATAATTCCTGTGATGTGTTAAATAGTGTTGCATATGATTTTAATAACATTGACTGGGAAAAGTATATAGAAAATGATTTTGCTCTTAGAATTAAACGTTTTGATAATGTAAATATTGACACAATAAAGTGTGAAAGAAAACTTGGAGGGATTATAAAAATAGCTAGTGATCATTTTTCAGTTAATTTGAATAATCCAAGCTCTTTTATCAGATTTGTTGTTTCAAGTAGTAATATTTATATTTGTGTTCGCAAATATGATATTAATAAAAAACATTTTTATAATATTAAACCTCATAAAAGACCTTTCTTTTACCCAGGATCAATGAGTCCTAAATTAGCTAGATGCATGGTAAATCTTTCTAAAATTAAAGAAGGTGAAACTTTACTAGATCCTTTTTGTGGAACTGGTGGGATTTTAATTGAAGGAGGTTTAATAGGTGCGAAATTAATTGGTTCTGATATTCAGTGGAAGATGAAAAATGGAACTGGAATTAATCTTGATTATTGCAACCTTAAAGATTATGAATTGTATCATTTAGATGTTAGAGAGCTTAAACTCATTAAAAAAGTCGATGCTGTTGTTACAGATCCTCCTTATGGTATATCTACTTCAACTGGTGGTGAAGAAAGTCATATCATATTTCATCAATTTTTAGATTCGATTTCAAAAAACATGAAAAAAGATGCACTTTTGTGTATGGCTAGCCCCCATTACTTGGACCTTGATTCTATATTAAATGACCTTGACTTTGAATTATTAGAAAGACACCATATTAAAATGCATAAAAGTTTAACTCGTATTATTTCAGTGATACGTAAAATATGAATTTATCATGGTTTTTATCATTAATTTAATAGTTAATAGTGTATTACAAAATGATTAATTATATTATTAAAAATTAGTATGGTATTATAAATATTAGTTATTTTATTAATAATTGTATTAGGAGGGGATTAATTGAAAATCAATGTATTAGATACAACATTAAGAGATGGTGAGCAAACACCTGGAGTTTCACTTACAAGTAGTGAAAAATTGAGAATAGCTAGTAAATTAGATGAACTTGGTGTTAATATTATTGAAGCAGGATCAGCAATAACATCTAAAGGTGAGAGAATAGCTATTAAAACAATTACTTCTGAAGATTTAAATGCAGAAATCTGTAGTTTTACACGTACAATAAAAGGTGATGTTGATGCAGCTTTAGAATGTGATGTTGATAGCATTCATCTTGTTGTTCCAACTTCTAATTTACATATTGAACAAAAACTTAAAAAAACAAAAGAAGAAGTATTAAATCAAGCAATTGAAACTGCTCAATATGCTATAGACCATGGACTAAAGGTTGAACTTTCTGCTGAAGATGCAACCCGCACAGATATGGACTTTTTAATAAAAGTCTTTGAAGAAGGGATTTCTATTGGGGTGGATAGATTATGTGCTTGTGATACTGTTGGGATCCTTACTCCTGATAAATCTTATGATTTCTACAGTAAATTAAGTACTCTTGATGTTCCATTAAGTGTGCATTGTCATAACGACTTTGGTTTAGCTGTAGCAAATACATTGTCAGCTATTAAAGCAGGAGCATCACAATTTCACTCAACAATCAATGGGATAGGTGAAAGGGCTGGAAATGCTTCACTTGAAGAGGTTGTAGTTTCACTTGATAATTTATATAATGACTATCAGACAGATATTAAAATAAATCAGCTTTATTCTGTATCTAGAATGGTTGCTCGTTTAACTGGAGTTTATCTCCAACCTAACAAAGCTATTGTTGGAGAAAATGCTTTTGCCCATGAATCTGGAATTCATGCAGACGGAATAATAAAAAATAGCTCTACCTATGAACCAATAACTCCTGAAACTGTAGGTCATAAGAGAAAATTTGTTTTAGGAAAGCATATTGGATCAAAAGGATTAAAACAAAGATTAGATGATTCTAAATTTAATTATACTCAAGTGCAATTTAATGAAATATTTAATAAAGTTAAATATCTTGGTGATTTAGGTAAATGTGTAACTGATGTTGATCTCCAAGCTATTGCTGATGAGGTTCTTGAAATTGAGAAAAATGATAAAATTAAATTAGAAGAACTTTCAATAGTATCTGGAAATAAGGTCATACCAACAGCTTCAATAAAACTTAAAATTGAGGATAAAGATATTTTAGAAGCTAGTGTTGGAGTAGGTCCAGTTGATGCAGCAATCGGTGCAGTTAAAAAAGGAATAGCTGATGTTGCAGATATAGAACTTGAAGAGTACCATGTTGATGCAATAACTGGAGGAACTAATGCTCTTATTGATGTTATTTTAAAATTACGTTTAGGTGATAAAATAATCTCTGCAAGAAGCACACAACCAGATATTATTAATGCAAGTGTAGATGCTTATTTAAGTGGTGTAAATAGATTACTTGAAGTTGATTCTAATGATTAAATTATTCAATTGTGGAGGCTGTAAAAATATTAAGTAGTGTATCAGACTCTCTAGAAATAGTCGGATTTAAAGGAAAAATAGAAAACATCAATGAAACTCTTGAATTAGTTAATGATATAATATATAACTGTTGTGATGGATGTATAATTCAGTTAATGGATGCCAAAGCAATTGCAGGAATTATTCATATTGAACATGGAATCCTTCATGGAATGAATGCTTTCGAAAGAGGAGAAAATATAGCTAATAACTTAGGTATTGAAATATGTCTTAGAACTGCAGGAGTCAGACAAATTTCAAAAGCTTTAGAAATTTTTGGTTTGAAAAAAGGTGAAATGGATTTATGTGCTGTTCTGATAAACTGTCCAGATTATTTTATCGATGAATTATCCAGATATTTCACTCGTGATGATAGTGTTTTAGCTCCTAATGATTCAATATTAAAAGACATTTACAATATTTCATCAAAAGAACTCAACTCTATGTATGTATCAACTACTAAAACTAATGAAATTTCTAATATTTCATCAATTCTAATTGATAGAACTACTGTATTGATTAGTGAAATATAATTATTATATCGCTATTATTATTATTATTATTATTATTATCCTGTTTTTATTTTGTTTCACATAAATTCCAAATTTTTTAATTTATTAGGATTAATATCATTTTCATTAGTTTTAACAAGTTTTTTACTCCATAATGGACATTTTTCATTGATATATTCTTTTTCCCAGTCTTTTGTGTATATTAGATAGCTAATTATATCTTCAAATTCAGCATGTTTTTTAAAGAAATTATAGGGTGAAATGATTTTAGACACATAAACTGCTTTATCTAACTCTTTAGAATTTTTTGATTCTTTTAGTGCTACTTTAAAATCAAGCATATCTTGTTTACCTTTTGTTCGTGAGTTTGGATTATTTTTGTTTATTTTTTTAGTGAATTCTTTGTTTTTTAAGATTCGTCTTAAGGTGAAATATAATCTGTAAGGTATATAATCTTCTAAATTACCTAACTCTTCCATGTGCTTTTGGCATTTTTCTTTATTTAACGCTATACAAATTATTTTAACACCTCTATACTAATTTTATTAGCTGTTTGGATTTTATTGGTGTTTAACTTCTGATTTTACTGAATTTCTTTTTTTATAATTTCTATTATTTGATTTAAATTGTTGTCTGTTAATGATTCAATACTAAGATTTTTAATTTCAATGGCTATTGCTTTTTCTTTAATTCTATTGTAATTTGGACAAAGAGTTATCATTGATTTTCCATTGACATTAAGCTGTGATTTTAAATTTTTAGATATTTTAAATGGATTGGAATTAGCTATTGTTACATTTATTCCTCTTTTATCAGGATGAATAATATTATCTAAATTATCTTTAATATATTTTGTAGATTCAATAGTTTTTTTTAGATTATTACTTCCAAAATCTATTTCAGTACTTATTCCTTTAGCTATTATTTCACTATTTTTAGATATTTTAAGAAGTATTTTTGATTTTTCAAGTATTTTTTCATTGTTAGTTGTGATAAATCCTCCACTACCAACATTAATTATTTTAGGTGATCCTGTGGAACCAACAATAATATCACTATATTTTCCATTAGCTAATTTTTTTTCACTATCAGTTATTGAACCTGAAGCATCTTCAACAACTATAATTCCTTGATTTTTACACCATTTAGCTATTTTATTCATTGGTTGCTCAGCAGTATAACCTGCAAAGCTTGTTATAAACATCCCAGAATTTTCAAGTGTATTATTTTTAATAGCTATTTCTTCTAATATTTCTTGGTTGATTAATCCTTTATCTGTTTTAAATATAATTATTTCTTTATTTAAAAATTTAGCTATTTGTTTAAAACCATGCCAAGCTCCTTGATCTGGTATTAAAATGGGACCTTCAATTCCATTCATAGCTATCATAATTGCAGAATTTCCACTATTTACAATAGTGCTGTGGGCATGTCCAGTTTCAGACTTTATTTTGTTTTCTGCTTCAGTAATGTAGTTAATATCATTGTTATTACTTTTATTTTTATCTCCATTACTATTTATATTGTCTATGACTTTTTTCATAGCCTCAATAGTCTGAGGTGATGGTTTTTTGTATAGTAAATTCATATTGTCCTCAAGTAATTAATGTAATTATATAAATTAATCTAATTATATTCCCTTATATTCTATTTATTGGTATTTTTCAGGTTTTTTAAAGAAATTATCTAAGGTGGTTTGTCTTGATTGAAGCAATTCTTTTAAAAGATCACCTTGTTTTACATATTTGTTTATTGGTATTTTTAATTTTGTTCCTAAATATTTTAAAGATTCTTTTAAATCTTCAAATTCTTTGTATTTTCCTTCTAATGCATATTTAACATTTTCACGAACATTGAATACTCCAAGAGGAACATAACCTTCATAAGCTTCTCTAAGCACTATTGCTCCAGCTTGCCTTTTTTCTTTGTTTAAATGGTCTAATACTGCCATTTTGCAGGTATAGAAACAGCCTCCTACTTTTGAATATTCTTTTTTATCAGTATTTGTTTCATAGTCTGAGAAAATCATTTCTTCTTTACCTAGAATTTGTATGAACGCCTCCATCCATTCATATTGCCATTCAATTGGAAGTAAAATGACTCCATAGTAATTTTTAAGACTTTCAAATTCATATACTCGATAGCTATCTAAAATAGGGTAATGTCTAACTTCTTTTAATAATGTGTTGGCTATTGAACTGTCGCAAGCTGTAATTGACCATCGTGTAGGTACTAACTTCCTGTTCTCTTTAAGTCCAAAGGCTCCAACTGAAAATGCTTTTTGTATTGCTGAGAATGCAACATCTTTATCATGTAAATTCATTACTGCACCAGTTGCTTTAAGGTCAGTATCATAAAAGCTTTTTTCTAGTTGTTTGTCCCATCTAACAGCATCTATATCAAATTTTTTTATTACTGCACTTGGACCATGTGGGGTACTATCTTCAGTTAAACTTCTCCCTCTTGGATTTTTTCCAAATGATGCTTCGCTGTCAATTGATTTTGATGCAAGCGAAATATCTTGAAGTTTTTCAATAAATGGATTTTCTAAATCTTTAATTCCAATTAATTGTTTTCCTCGAACAAGATTTAGACGATATTTAATTATGTCTTCCTGTGTTTTGTTTTCACCAATCCATGATTCTGGAGAATCCATTATATAAGTGTCTCCATGTTCTGGAACCATCATCGGTCCAGCATAAACCTTAGGATAGCTCCATCTTCCAATAAAAACTGATGGTGGAGTACTTCCATCTAAATCTTTACCTACTTTAACAGATTTCATCTGTATTTTATCTGTAAGCTTTTTTAAATAAGCATTTTTAGATTCTATCATAATTAATTCCTGCATATAATATATCTAATTTTTAATCAGTTGATATTAGTTTACAGTTTTTCTTAATTATTTTTAAGTGTATTCATATCAAACCAATTATCTAAAAATTCCCAGTTAAATAATGCGACTCCATTAGCACCACCATCTAATGCAGCTTGTGAGTTTCTTTTTAACTTTTCTGCACTTAACGAACTTGTGTCAGTGTCATCAACGTAAACTTGAAGTCCAACACATACATTAGCAAATCCTGATTTTCCTTTGAAATATGAAGATATATCTTTAATCCAGGTTTCATTTTGATTATAGTTACCTGTATATGCCATTGGAACAATAACATCTACATATTGAGATAATGCACCTATATCTTGTCCATAATACTTAGTACTTTCAAGTTCAGGCATAACTGCTACAGACAAGGTTATATTTTTATTGTTAATACTTCCACTAACCATAGAAACAAATTTATTTACTGCAGTTATTCCATTTACACCATTATGGTAGTCATATTTGTAAGCATTTCCTGGATAGCGGATATAATCTAATTGTATTCCTCCAATTTCTGGAATATTAATATATCTATCTATTTCTCTGATTTTTTTGTTGAAATAATCATAATTGAAATCTTTTTTATTTGTGTCGATGGGATTAATCCATTTTCCATCGGAATAAAAGCATTGGACCCATATATGTACAGTAATGTTCTTTTCCTTTGCTTTTTTTACCCATTCTGTTACTTCTTTTTCACTATAATATTTATCAATTGCACTTGAATGTAGAAAAATATTTTTAATACCATACTTTGATAATTTGTTTAGGTCAACTTCTTTCATATGGTTTCCGTTTACCCAAATACCATTTTCAATATTGTTTTTATTGATTAAATTTGAAATAGTGATAGTTAATAGGATTATAATAACTATTATCACAATTATTATAATTTTTTGTTGTTTGCTAAGTTTTATCATTATATCATTAAAGTATATTTTTAAATTATAATTTAACACTGATTTCGAAAAAATAAAAAATTTTTTCAAAATCCTTTTTGAAGCCATAAAAACTGATTTAGGTACTTATGGGAGATTTTGCAAAATTTTCTATTTTGCGAAATCAGTGTATAATTTAACACTGATTTCGAAAAAATAAAAAATTTTTTCAAAATCCTTTTTGAAGCCATAAAAACTGATTTAGGTACTTATGGGAGATTTTGCAAAATTTTCTATTTTGCGAAATCAGTGTACAAATTATTAATTTTTTGGTTTAATATGTTTAATGTGCATGTTTTATATTGTAATAATAAAATATTATCATAAAATTAGTTTATTTATTAAAGACATTGTTTTATTTTGATTTAATAATTGAGTATTTAATCCTCATAATAAATATCTATTTTTTTAATTCGTTTTTCACAATCATCATTAACCAAAATTATGTTTCTTCCATTTTTAAGCATAATAATTCCATGTTCTTTTCCATGACCACAACAAACATAATCTGCTCCTTCAACATACCCTATACATGAGTCATGTCCTTCTGAAGTGGGCATTTGCCCACATTTTGTACATGGTCTACTTTCGTCAGCTATTTCTCTTGTATCTGCGTAAACATCTTCTTTTCCTATTGGCCATTGTATTATTACTTCATGACCTCTACTCAATCTTGTTTTAGTGCTTTTTAAATTATTATTATTATTATTCTTTTTTGAATTCATTTTTTCACTTAATATAATGACTCAGTTTTTCACATATTTTGTAATGCACCCATCGCTGCTATAAAGAACATATAATAAAATATTAATGTTATAATTCCTCCAACTATTAGAACAATAAATTCACCACTACTAAAACTTCTTTTAATAGGTAAATTTGGTTCTTCTAATCTCCAATATTCGTTTATTGTTTCCTGAATATTCATGAAAAACCAAGGATATAATGGTATTAACACGAAAAAATTACTTAATATGATTCCAAGAAGTTGAAGTCCAGATGAGTAAGTTTCTAATCCTTTTGACTTAGCATAGTGATTCATATCATCTAAAAACTCATAAAACACAAGTAAACCCGCTATGGGTACAAAACAAAAACAGAATGTACGAAGACCTACAGATATATCTTCATCATGATAATTTTTTATATATTTTAAGTTTTTATAAAACCAATAAATGTTATAGAGTCCACATGTTAATACCATTAATAAAAAATATTTGCTTAAAGGAAGTACTTTTGAATATTCAACACGATGATAATTAGAATGTGTCATAGATGTATGTTTCATCTGTTGTTGAGGATTATTGGGTGAATTATAATTATTTTGTTTGTAATGCTTATTTAATTCATGATCATTAATTATTTGTGCTTGATTACATGGATTATTAACATTTCCAACATAACTGTCACAGTACATACACCTTTTAGCATCGTAAGGTATTACTTTTCCACAATGACTACAATATTTATTATTATTTATCATTTTGATACAAACCTTAGTTACTATTTTTATTATTACTTTATTGGTCGTGTTGTTTTGAGTGTCTTAATGTTTTTAATTTATTGTTTTATTTATAATTTCAGGTTAGTAAAAACATTTGTTTATCTTTGAGTTGCTTATTTTTTAAAATAGCTTCGATCAAACTTTTTTTTAAAAGTTTGGGTTTTTTAAGCAAATTCTATCGTACTTGGGGGTTTGTCACTTATAGATAATGATACATGTGTGACTTCACTAACTTCTGATGTAATTCTTCTTGAAATTGTTCTAATTAATTCCCATGGTATTTCTGGAACTGTTGCAGTCATTGCATCTATTGATGAGACCATTCTTACAACTACTAAATAACCAAAGTCTCTTTGGTCTCCTTTAACACCTGTAACTTTACTGTCTGTTAAAATTGCAAAATATTGCCATAATTCTTTGTTAAATCCTGAATTTTCAACTTCATCACTAACAATTTTATTTGCTCTTTTACAAATAGCTATTTTTTCTTTTGTAAGTGGTCCTATTATTCTAACAGCAAGCCCAGGTCCTGGGAATGGTTGTCTGCTAATTAATTTATTTGGAAGACCAAGTTTAGCACCTATTTCTCTTACTTCATCTTTATATAAATCTCTAATAGGTTCTACAAGATTTAAAACCATTCCTCCAGGTAATGCTAAATTGTGGTGTGATTTTATTTTTCCTTCACTTTCAATCCAATCAGGAGCTATTGTTCCTTGAATCAAAAATTTTGCTTGAATCTTTTCAGCTTCTCTTTCAAAAACATCAATAAATATTTTTCCGATGATTTTCCTTTTTTCCTCAGGATCTTCAACACCTTCAAGGGATGCTAAGAATTCTTCGCTTGCATCAACATATTTAAAGTTTAATCTTTCTTCAAAGATGCCACAAACTTCTTCTACCTCTCCTTCTCTAAGTAATCCATGATCAACAAAAATAGCTATTAAATTATCTTCAATAGCTTCTTTAACAAGAACTGAACAAACTGAACTATCTACTCCTCCAGAAAGAGCAATAATAGCTTTTTCATCTTTAATCTCATCTTTTATTTTTTTTATAGTTTCTTTTATAAAATCCTTAGGATTTAACATTGATTCACCTTAGATTTGTTGATGTAATTAATTATATAATGATTGTTTAACTTTGCTATTATATTTATCGAAATTTAAGCAGAAAATAGACTCTTTAATATAAGAATTTAACTTAGTCTTGTATCAATTTAAGCAATAAAAACATTTTTCATGTTTATAATGCTTATTTTATGAACCGCATATGACAAAACTTAATTTATTAAGTTAGAAGGTCTTTCTTTTAAATTACAGATTTTAAAAGTTAGAAAAAAGATTTTTTAAAATTTTTCATTTCTTAATTTTTATTTCATGATTGAAATTTAGAGAAATCTTTGATTTTTTGTTTTTAAAGTTTGTTTTATATACAAATCATTTGTAAGACATAATTAAACTTTAAAAATAAGAATTGTTTAAAAGAATATTTATTAAATTATATATTTATCAAAAACAATAATATATTATATGATAATAGAACAAATATTAATAATTTTAGTAGCTATTGTAATTGCTTATATCTCATATAAACTTTTTAAATGGCTTGCATTAGTTGTTATAATTTTATTATTGGGTTACTTTATATATTCAATTATTTAATTGATTAATAGTTAATTCTATAATTGAATATCTTATTAAAAAAAGATATTAATTTATTTAAATAAATCTAGAACTATTCATTCTTCACTTTCTTCTGGAATTTCGGGTTCGTATTCTTCAATTACTTCTTTAATAGCTGCTTCTAATCCGTTATCGTTTCCACCTTCGGTAACTTCAATTATTTCATCATATTTAACATATTTTTCAATCTTCACAGCTTTTTCTCCAATTCCAGAGATTCTGAACTTCTGTTCATCATCACCAATAGTAACAGTTAATCCTTCCTTTTTTATCCCTTGTTTGTTTTCAACAGCTTTAGTTTTTAATAATTCAATTAAATCTTCCATATTATGATCTCCTTGGTTTCATATCCTCTAATTTTAATTTAATTTTAATTTAATTTAATTTTATTAATTATTATTTTAATTATATTGATTTATGCATGATTATTATTATAATAGTGTCATGACAATTTAATATTATGGTTTTAAATATTTCGTTATCTTTTTAATTAAGCTTTAATTTTCTTTATTTTAGCTATATGGTATGAAATTAATAATATATAAATATTTAAAATTAAATAGTCATGACAATAGTATAAATATTACTTTAATATTTTAAATATTTTGTTATTATTGACTAAATTATTAATAATTTTCCGTTATTTAATCTTTAATATTATTTAATATTAGTATTAAAAAATCTCTAATATTATCTAATTTTCATTTTTATAATTTTTACAGAAATTGTAGAAGTTTTCAAATATCTTTTCACCTTTAGGTGTGTGATGAACTTCTGGATGGAATTGAATACCATAAATAGGTTTATCTTTATGTTTGATAGCTTCAAATTTACATATTTTTGATGTAGCAAGTATTTTAAAATCGTCTGTTAATTCATGTACTTCATCTTTGTGTGATGTCCATACTTCTAAGTTCTCAGGTAATTCTTTAAATATTTCATTTTCTTCAATTACATCAATGTTTATTTGAGCATAGCTTTCAGATGTTGCGGTAGCTATTTTTCCACCAAATGTTTTAGCTATTAACTGATGACCTAAGCATATTCCAAGTATTGGGATATCTAATTCCTTAATATATTTTTCACAGTTTCCAGCACCTTCAATTGATGGACCTCCACCTAAAATCAAACCTACAGGTTTTTTAGCAAGAATTTCACCTATTTCAAGTTCATTTGAAACTAATTCTACAGGTATTTTTAGATATTTTAATGTCCTTAAGATTCTATGGTTGTATTGACCTTTATTATTAATAATTAATGTTGTCATTTTATTTACTTTCCTATTAACTTCAATTTCCTATTATATGGTTGATTTTCAAGTTACGAATTATACTATTATAAATTATACTTTGTAATTTTTTAATATTTAAATTATTTATAAACCAGGTATTTGCAAATAATATAATTGAAGTATACTATATTTTTATATATTATATCCTATTATATTAATAGTATGGAACTTAAAAATGTTATATATATAATAATTGCTATACTTATAGCAGTTCTTGTATTTGAGGTTTTCATGTGGCTTTTACCAGTAATTGTTGTTTTGGTAATTGCTTATGTAGTTTACTTGTTTTTACAAGATAATGACTATTTAAACAGGTAATTATTAGAATTTTAGAATAAACACTTTATTTATATTATTTATTATTTCTTATTTATTATTTATTATTTATTATTTCTTATTTATTTTTTATTATTTTTATTATTTTTATTATTTCTATTTTTTATATTTTTATTTTTCTAAATCATTATATGCTGATGTAGCTGCAATTGCACCTTCGCCACATGCAACCACCCATTGTTTTAATCCTCCAGTTATGTCTCCTGCAGCATAAGTGTATTTTACATTTGTTTTTTGTTCTTTATCAGTTATTATGTGTTCTCTATCATCTTTTTTGATTCCTATATTATTAACTATACTTTTACATGGATTAAATCCAATACTTATAAAAACTCCATTTGTTTGGACTTCTTTTTCAGTTCCGTCTTTATTGAGTAATGTTACAGATTCTACAAAGTTTTTTCCATTTATTTCTTTTATTTGTGAGTTTAATATTGTTTTTATTCCTTTTTGCTTGATTTTTTCTTGTAGATTTGCTTCTGCTCTAAATTCATCTCTTCTATGTACAATTGTAACATCTGCTCCAACATTACTTAAAAATATTCCTTCTTGAAGAGCACTGTTTCCTCCTCCAACTACAATAACTTCCTTGTCTTTATAAAGTAGTCCATCACATGTTGCACAGAAACTAACGCCTTTTCCTTTAAATTCTTCTTCTCCAGGAATATTTAGCTTTTTATGTTTGGTTCCTGTTGCAATAATAATTGATCGTGCATAATAGCTATCTTTCACTGTTTTGATTTCAAAACCATTTTCTGTTTTTGTTATTTTTAAAACTTCTTCATTTTCTTGGATTTCTATATATTTTTCAGCTTGCTTTTTCATTTTACTAACTAAACTCATGCCAGCTATTATTTCAAACCCTGGATAATTTTCCATTGATGGTACTTCAAGTCCTAAACCTCCACATATTCCTTTATCTATAAGCAAAGTTTTGTGTCCTTGTCTTCCAGCATATATTCCTGCTGTTAATCCTGCAGGTCCTGCACCTATAATTATTATGTCATAGCTGTTCATTTTAATCCATCCTATATCTGTTAATTTAGTTATTGCATTATATGCATTCTATTTTAATTAATTGCATTTTTTATTTAATCAAGTTATTAATTTCTTCTTTTAAAATTTTGTTAACTATATGGCCATCAGCTTTTCCTTTTAGTTGTTTCATAGACATTCCCATTAAAGGACCCATTGCACCTAATTGTCTTTCTTTAACCATATCTTCGTTTTTTAAGACAATGTTTTTGATTATATTTGCAATGTTCTTTTCACTTAAAAGTAATAAATTTAAATCGTTTGCAATGTTTTCAGGGTTTATTTGGGAATCTTGTTTTTTATCTTTTCTAATAGCTATTTCTTTAATAATATCTACAATAACATCTTTACTTACTTTATTTTCTTCTAATAATTTAAATGTAGTTATTAAATCATTTGTAGTTATTATTTTTGTATTAATTCCTTCTCTTTTAAGTTCTCGTAAATTGTAAGCTAAAAATGACCCTAAAACTGTGGAATCAATATCTACTTCTGATTTTATTTTTTCAAATTCTTCTACATTTTGTCGTCTGACTAATTGGATAGTTATGTCTTCACTTAAATTGTATTTTTCAATTATTCTTTCTTTTTTAGCTTCTGGAAGTTCAGGTAAATTGTTTTTAATATCTATTATTTTATTTTCATCTATTTTAAATAATGGAATATCGGTTTCAAGATACATTCTATTAGATGTTGGAAGAGGTCTCATGTATTCACTGGTTCCTTCTTTTAATGCTTTTCTTGTTTCTTCTACAACTCCATCAAATGCCATTTTAGCTCTTTTAATTACTTCTTCAAGTGCAGCTGTTGCAGTATCATTGTCATGAGCTACTATGATTATTGCATCTTCTGGTGAGATATTCAGATGCTTTTTCATTTTTTCTACTTCATTTGATTCTATACTGTATGCAGGTAGCTCATCAGTATGGAATATTCCAGAAACTCCTCTTTTTTTAGCATAACTTGAAAGTTCAGTTCCAAATCTTCTTCCTTTTTGAACTTCCAATCCTATAATTCCATTGAAACCTTTTAATACAATTCCTTTTACAGTTTCTGCAGATTTTATTATTTTTGAAGAGGTATTTGCAAATAACTCAGTTAAATCATGAATTTTTTCTAAAACTTCAGCATTATTTTTTTCCAAGTGTTCTTTTATTTTTACAAGGTTTAATTGTCTTTCAACTTCAAGCTCTGCCATTTTTGGGATTAAATCAAGATCTTGAACTCCTTTGATTTCAACACGAGCTCCTTTCGCTATTGAGATATTTAAATCTTGTCTTATTGTTCCTAAACCTCTTTTAACATTTGTACTTCTTAAAACTTGCCCAATCATGTATGCTACTTCTTTAACTTGCTCAGGGTCATGAATTGAGGGGTCTGTTGTGATTTCAACAAGTGGAATACCTAATCTATCAAGACGAAAATGAGTGTACTTCTCTTCATTGTCTAATTTATCATTATCTATTTTATCATTACTTATTTTATCATTATTCACTCTTCTTGCAGCATCTTCTTCTAAACATAAATTTTCAATTACTACTTTTCCATTTTCTGTTTCTAAATGACCTGATGTAGCTATTAAAGATGTTCTTTGAAAGCCTCCAGTATTACTGCCGTCAATTACTTGTTTTCTCATTGTATGAACTTCATCTACAATGCTCATATTTAAAAGAGAAGCTAAAGTAATAGCTAAATCAAGTGCTTCTTCATTTAAATCATGTGGGGGTTCATCATCAGTTTCTACTAAACATGTCTGATTATAATATAGTTCATAATCAAATTTTAAATTTCTTTTTGATTCTTGAAGTGCAGCTCTATCTATTTGACCTAATTCACTTTGTGTAGGTCTTAAGATTCGTTTAATGTATGTATCGACTTCTTCATTTATAAGTTCAGTGGGACATGGGCAAAATAGCTTATTTTTTGTATTTAGTTGTTGATGAACTTCTAATCCCATTTTAAGTCCTAATTCGTTCCAATTCATTAACACACCTGTATATGATAATAATTAATGATAATATTATTAGTAATACTAATTGCAATATTTATAATAAAATAATGGTGATTATTAATTTTAAATGTAATTATAGATAATACTACTTAATTTATTTCTTAAATTTCGAAATCACTGTACTAACTAATTTTAGTTTAAGAAATGTTTTATGGATGATTTTTTGTTTATTTCTCCAGCAATATTTGTTTCTATTATTGTTTTTACTTCTTTAAGGTTCTCACTTTGACCTAATGCCCAAGCTAATTTAACATATGCTGTTTCTGGAGTCATATCATAACCTGAAATCACGCCGGCATTTTGAAGTTTACGTCCTGTACTGTAAACATTCATATTAATTGATCCATATATGCATTGGGATGTCATTACAATAGCTATTTCTTCTTCATTAGCTCTTTCAATACTATTTATCATATAATCTGGAAGATGTCCAAGACCAGTTCCTTCGATTAAAAGACCCTTAAATCCTTTATCTATATGATATTCAATTAATTCATTAGTTATTCCAGGAAATGTTTTGATTAAAGCAACTTTAGATTCTATTTTATTATTTAAATCGAGTTCTTTCTCATTTCTTCTAATATAGCTATTTGTATTTATTGAACTTATTTGTCCTTTTTTAAATTTAGCTATTGGCTCATTGTCAATGCTTCTAAATGTGTCTCTTCTGCTTGTGTGCATTTTTCTAACTTTTGTTCCTTTGTGAAGGTCACAGTACCCATCATCTAATGTTGAATGCATACAAACAGTAATTTCACTAATATCTGACTTTGCAGCACCCACTGAATTAATCAAATTTATATTTGCATCACTGGAAGGTCTATCTGAACTTCTTTGAGCTCCAGTTAAAACAACAGGAACTGGAGAGCTTAACATAAAGCTAAGGGCTGCTGAGGTGTAATGCATAGTGTCTGTTCCATGAGCCACAACAACACCATCTACACCACTTTCTATTTCTTTAGCTATTGATTTTCCAGTTTCAACCCAATATTCTGGCTTCATATTTTCGCTTAATATATTGTACAATGCTTTAACATTAATATTGGCTAAATCTAAAAGTTCTGGATTTGATTTTAGTAAATCTTCAGCTGTAAAAACTGGATGTACTGCTCCTGTTTTATAGTCAATAATTGATGATACAGTCCCACCTGTTGATATGATTAAAATATCTTCTTTTTCATCATCTTTTGTTATATTTATATTATCATAATTAATTTGAGGTTTATCTCCACCTTCAATTAAACTGATTTTTGCATTGACTATATTAATTCCTATATTGTATCCATTATCTAATTTAAGTACAATATACTCATCATCACTATCTCCGGATCTGTCTAATAATATTCCTTGGTATGAAACATTCTCTTTTTCTATTATAACAGTGTCTCCTATTGAAACATTAGCTGTGTCTAAGAAATCTTGTGCTAATTTTTTATAAGTCATTTAATCACTTGAAATTCTTTTAGTTATAATTTTAAATTTTCTCGAGCCCAATTTGATCCTGCTTCAAGGATTTCTATGTTTTTGTCAATTAATTTAGGTTTTGATCTGAATGTTTCTTTTATACCTTGATGAAAAGATTCTTTGGAAATTTCTTTATTAATTTTTTTCCCATATTCCATTAAAACACCTAACATTACAGTATTAATAGCTTTTGGAACTCCAAGTTCAATAGCTATCTTATGAACTGGAACGGATATTGTTTTAATATTATTTAGCACATCAATTTCTCCAATGCGAGAATCATAAAATATAATTCCGTTTTCATTGACATTTTGTGAGAATTTCTCATAAGCAGGTTTATTAAAAGCTATTAAGATGTCTGAGGATTCAACTACAGGTGAACCAATAGTATCTCCAGCTATCACGACAGAACAATTTGCTGTTCCTCCTCTTTGTTCAGGTCCATATGCAGGATACCAGGATACTTGTCGTTTTTCAGCACAAGCAGCTTGAGCTAAAGTTAATCCTGCGCTTAAAACTCCTTGCCCTCCAAAACCAGCTATTTTAACATTTAATTCTTCATAACTTGGGTCTATTGTAGGTTCCACAACTTTTGTTCTGTCAATATTAAATATTTTATCAAGGTTTTCAGTTGAAAAATCACTTTTTTCTCTTTTTACTTTTTCAACTTCTTTGCTTCTATCTCTAAATCGTTTCACTGGGAATTCTTTTTCCATTTGTTCATTTAAGAATTTCTCAGTCTCTTCAACATTTGTTCTGAGATTTGTTGGACATGGAGATAATACTTCGATAAAACTATATCCTTTTCCCTCCTTTTGGATTTTTAATGCTTTTTTAATAGCTATTTTTACTTTTCTTATCTTTTTAGGATTTGCAAGTGAGACTCTTTCAATAAGTACAGGTGCTTTAAGATTATCTAGAAGCTCACACATGTGCATAGGGTAACCAGTATAATCTGGGTCTCTTCCATTTTGTGTTGTAACTGTAACTTCTCCAATAAGTGTTGTTGGTGCCATTTGCCCTCCAGTCATTCCATAGACTGTATTATTCACGAAAAAAACAGCTATTTTTTCTCCACGATTTGCAGTTTGTATTGTTTCATTTAATCCAATAGATGCTAAATCTCCATCACCTTGATATGACATTACAACTGCATTATCTTCAGCTCTTGAGATTGCAGTTCCAACTGCTGGTGCTCGTCCATGAGCAGTTTGAACATTACCACAATTGAAATAATAATAACCAAAAACAGCGCATCCAACTGGAGATATCATCACTGACCTTTCTTGAATTTTTAACTCATCCATAACCTCTCCAATGAGTTTATGTAATATTCCATGACCACAACCTGCACAGTAATGTGTTACATATGGTGAATTATCTCCTTTTCTATCAAAAATATCATATATTGAATCAGCTTTTTTTAAAATCTTCATTTCGTATTCATCACTACTATTTGTTTCATTTTCAGTATTTATTTTATTAATTTCTTTATTATTTTCAGTATTTATTTTATTTTCCTTGTTGTTTTGATTTGTTATATTATCACCTCCTACTAATTCTTATTTTCAATTTATAATGCTGTGGAATTTGCAGTCTTGGATATCTTCTTCTTCGAATCCTTTGTAGCGTTTTGGGTCTTCTATATTTTCTTCTTCGTTATCTTGTAAATGTGTATCTTTTAATTTTTTATGATAATTTGATATTTCGTAAATTTTTCTTAAAATATCATTCATCTCAATTAAATTTCCACCCATACGATTAACAAGCTTAACATCTTCAGATTGAATAGATAATTGAACATCTTCTCTCATCTGTCCATTACTCATTTCAACTGCTATGAATTTAGCTCCTTTTTTAGAAAGTTCTCTTAATCTTTCACTTGGGAAGGGGAATAATGTTATTGGTCTAAGTAATCCTACTTTTAATCCTTCTTTCCTTGTAATATCTACTGCAGTTCTAGATAATCTACTACTTATTCCGTAAGATACAAGAATAATATCAGCATCTTCAATGAAGTATTCTTCGTATTGAACTTCATTTTCTTTTATTAATTCATATTTGTCTTGAAGTTTAAAATTGAACTCTTCAAGTTGGTCAAAGTCCTGAAATATTGATGTTACTAAATTATGCATTGTTTCTTTGTTTCCTCTAACTGCCCAGCTATTATCAATTTCTTTTTCAATAGCTTTTTCAGGAAAAATCAATGGTTCTGCCATCTGACCAAGCACTGCATCAGAGAGGATTATAACTGGATTTCTGTATTTGTCTGCAATATCAAATGCTTTCATAGTTAAATTACACATTTCTTGAACACTGTTAGGTGCTAGAACTATGTTTTTGTAGTTTCCATGTCCTCCTCCTTTGACAATTTGGTTATAATCTCCTTGTTCTGGACCTATGTTTCCAAGCCCTGGTCCTCCCCTCATTACATCAACAATAACTGCTGGAAGCTCAGCTCCAGCGAGAAATGTGATTCCTTCCTGTTTTAAACTCATTCCGGGTCCTGAAGATGCTCCCATTACTCGATGTCCTGCTGCAGCTCCTCCATAAACCATATTTATAGCTGCTTCTTCACTTTCTGCTTGAACAAAATTTCTACCTACCATTGGAAAATATTTAGATGCTTCATGGAGAATTTCACTTGCAGGAGTTATAGGATATCCAAAAAAACAATCACATCCTGCATATAATGCTCCAATAATCACAGCCGTATTTCCTTTAACCATTTGACTAACCATTATCTTCACTTCCATAATTGTCTTTTCTATTTTTTTTCTTTTTAGGAATATGTACTTCAATAGCTAAGGGTTCTGGACAAGTATAATAACAATCTCCACATCCATTACAGTTTTTACCTTTGTATTTTGCATAATAATATCCAATATCATTAAGATCTTTACTCATTTCAAGAGCATTTTGTTTACATCCAATAATGCAACGTTCACATGCTTTACACTCATTTTTTTTAATAATTGGATAGGGTTCTAACTTTGTTTTTTTATCTGTCATTTTCTCCCTTTTTATAGTGATTTTTAATTAATTTATAATACTTAATAATAATTAATTTACAATACTTACTAATTATAATCTTAATAATAATTTTAATATAACTCTTAATTTTTCATATATAATAAATTTATCATGATTAATTAATATATTTATCTAACATTATTTTTATCTAATTTAAGTTTAGTTTATTAAAATAAATTAGTTAATGTTTTAAACTTAAAAGTAAACAGTAAATTAATGTAATAAGAATAAAAATAAATAAAAAATATAAGTATAAACATAATTAAGTATGAATAATGAGTTATATTATGTATTGGTAGATTTAGTTAAAATAAATAAAATTTAACACTGATTTCGAAAAAATAAAAAATTTTTTCAAAATCCTTTTTGAAGCCATAAAAACTGATTTAGGTACTTATGGGAGATTTTGCAAAATTTTCTATTTTGCGAAATCAGCGTATAAATATAAATTTCTAATAAGTTAATGCCTAATTAAACAATTAAATATATTTAAGTAATAATTAATTATTTAAAAAGTAATAGCTATTTAAAATTAATTATTATTTTCATTACTCAAATCATTATTTCTAATTTCTGCTCTTTTTATTTTTCCACTATTGGTTTTTGGAAGTTCTTCTACAAATTCAATTATTCTTGGGTATTTGTATGGTGCAGTTACAGATTTAACATGATTTTGAATTTCTTTTTTAAGGATATCTGAAGCTTTGTAACCTTTGGCAAGAACAATCGTTGCTTTTACAACTTGTCCTCTTATTTTATCAGGAAATCCGCTAATTGCACATTCTAAAACTGATGGATGAGATATTACTGCACTTTCTACTTCAAATGGTCCGATTCTGTAACCTGAACTTTTTATAATATCATCAGTTCTACCAATAAACCATAAATATCCATCTTCATCCATCCAAGCTGTGTCTCCACTATGGTAATGATTATTATACCATGATTCTTTAGTTTTTACTTCATCTTTATAATATTTTTTAAACAATCCTGGTGGTGTGCCTGATTTTACATTTACTGTTATTTCTCCTTCTTCTCCAAGTTCTGCTATTGAATCGTCCTGGTCTAATAACTCTATATTATATTGTGGTGCAGGTTTTCCCATTGATCCTGCTCTTGGCTCTAACCATATAAAATTACCAATCATAACAATACTTTCACTTTGTCCAAATCCTTCTCGTATTTTAAGTCCAGATATTTCATAGAATCTATTGTAAACTTCAGGATTCAATGGTTCTCCTGCTGTTGTAATATTGGTCCAATTACTGAAATTGTAGTTTGAGAGGTCTTCTTTAATAAGGAATCTGTATATTGTAGGAGGCGCACAGAATGTATTTACTTTATATTTAATTACCTTGTCTAAAAGGGTTAAAGCATCAAATTTATCGTGGTCATAGATAAATAGTCCAGATCCAGCTATCCACTGTCCATATAATGATCCCCAACTAGTTTTAGCCCATCCTGTGTCTGCAGAGGTATGATGGATTCCATCTTCAACTACAGCATGCCAATATTTAGCAGTTATTATATGTCCAATAGGATAAGTAAAATCATGTAAAACCATTTTAGGCTGACCTGTAGTTCCAGATGAGAAATATATTAAAAAGGGATCATAATTAGATGTATTTTCCTCTCCATTTGGTCTTTCAAATTTATCACTATATTTTTCAATTTCATCCCTAAATTTTAACCAAGTTGTACTATTTTTTTGATCGTTTATATTACCCACAATAACTTTTTTAAGCTTAATTCCCATTTTTTCTTCTGTGTTATTATAATCCTTGATTAAATCAGCTTCATCTACAGATAAAATCATTTTAACACTTGCATTTTTTATTCTATATGTCATATCCTTTGTTTTTAACATAAATGTTGCAGGAATAGCTATTGCGCCAATTTTATGTAGTGCCATCATTGAAAACCAGAATTCAAAACGGTTTTTCAATGTTAACATAACAGCATCTCCTTTTTTAATCCCTAAGCTCTTAAAAAAGTTAGCTGTTCTATTACTATATTCACTTATTTCTTTAAAAGTGAATATTTCTTCTTCATCGCAGTCATTACACCAAATAAGTGCTATTTTATCAGGATCTTCTTTTGCATATCGATCTACAACATCATATGCAAAATTAAAGTTTTCTGGAATTTTAAATCGAAAATTCTCCTTAAAATCTTCATATGAGTCAAATTCAACTCTTTCAACAAATTCTTTTACTAAAGATGACATTAATGTACCCTCGTTGGCATGAAATTTATTTAATTAACTCTGATTTCTATGTATGTTTTATTTAATATTCTAATAAATATTTTATTACTTATTATTATTTTTAATATTGCTTAGTATTATTTTTAATAATATTTGTATTATTTTTAATATTATTTCTTATTAAATTAATTAATAATAACAGCTAAGAACACTGATTTTTTATTATTCAATGATTTCATTGAATGTTCATATGTAGAATCAAAAAATATTGAGTCTCCTTCGTTTAAGATTATCTCATGTTTATGGATGAATAGTTTGACTGATCCTTTAAGAATATAGTTGAATTCTTGTCCAGGGTGGGTATTTGTTAATGGCTTTTCGTTTTCATTAGGTTCAATTGTTACTTTTAGAGTTTCTGCTTTTTTATTAATAAATCTATCAGAAAGACTTTCACATTCATATCCTTCTCTTTTTTCAATTGATCTGCCTTTTCCTGCTCTTGTCACATGGAATATATGCATTCTGGTTTCTTCACCAGACAAAAATAATCCCATATCTACATTTAAATTTTGAGCTATTTCGTAAAGAATACTAACAGGAATGTCAATTTCTCCATTTTCATATTTAATATATTTTTCTTCATCAATTTTAAGTTTATTAGCTATTTCATAGGTCGTATAACCAGAAATTTCTCTAAGCTCTTTTACTCGAAATCCAATATCTTTCACAATATCTTTCAACATAATCCCTCTAATTTATGAATTTTTGAATGTTATTTTTTTTAACTGTTATTTTTATCTTCGTTTCTTATTTCTACTCTTCTTATTTTTCAACTGATTGTTCTTGGAAGTTAAGTTATGAATTCTATTATTCTTGGATATTTATATGAGGCAGTTACATTCTTCACATGATTTTGTAGTTCTTTTTTCAGTTCTTCACTTGGAGTGTAGCCTTTTGCAAGAACAATAGTTACTTTTATTACTTGTCCTCTAGTTGAGTCTGGAGTTCCTGTAATTGTACACTTTAAACATTCCAAAAAAATACTCTTCTAATCTAATTTCTATTTCTTTTTGAATTTAAAACATTTAATTCTTCTTGCATAGCCCTTCTTATTTTATAATTTTCTCTGAAGTAATCAAAAACTTTATCTGCGTATTTATCTCCACCTACACCATATAATTTTCCCAAATTTTTGACGAATAGATTATATGCTTTTCTATGATTTGCAATTTCTCCTTGATTAATCAGATGATGATAATAAAACTTATAAACCTCTTCATCATATATTTTTACTAATTCTGGACCATATTGAAAAATAGCATCAGGATGACCTTTGACTCCTTGCCATAATAAATCCCATTGTTTTTCTTCTTTTAAAATTGGACCATAGTAATTAAAACTAGAGTTTTCAATAAGATTTGTAATCAGTTCTTCCTGTTTTTCTTCCAGTGAACCACAATTTTTATATAATTCCTTTAAAATATAATAATACTTTGAATTTCCTTTCTTAAGAAGATTATTAGCTATTTCTATTTGTTTATTAATAATTTTAAATGATTTATAAATATTATGCAAAATTTTTTCCCATTTTACCTGATTCGCCAATCCCTCGTTTTTATTCACTTTTTCTAAAGCTAACTTTTCAGCAAAGTCAAAATCCTTATTATTAATTGCATTTCCTATTAATTCCATAGCAAATTCATCGATTTGGGCATTATTCATTTTAAACTTTTCAGATTCTTCTTTACCATCAATAATTTCGATAATCTTTGATTTTAAAATCATGTTTTCGGAGTAATAATATTTACTATCACTAATATCGTCTATTGCATCGTATATTTCATTTTTATTTGATTTATTTAGAAATTTCAAAGTTTCATAAATAAAATTATAGTTATCTTCAGTTGAAATAAACTCTTTCTCTGAGTTTTTAATTAGAAGTTTAAAAGCATTTTCTTTTTCTTCCATCGTTCCATAAGTTTCAATTAAATCACAAGATTCTTTTAATATCTCAAAAGAGTCATAATGTAAACCATCTATTGAATAACCCTCAAATGAGAATTCATATAAACTATTAATTCCATTAATAATCTCTATTGACACATGAAAAGGAACCATGTATCTCTCTTTGTTTAAAGACTCTTTTGCTTGAGAAAGGATTTTTTCTAAATCATCTGTATATTTAGATGTTTCATCTTGATAATAATATGGATCATCATCAAATTTAAAATAGCTAGCATCACTAATGATACTTTTAACATCCCCAATTAAAAATTTAATTTCTTCAGTGACCTCTGGTTTTTTGAGGAATCTATATAAATCAGTTATAAAATCATCATATTTAAATCCTTTTTCTGTAATAAATTCTATTAAATCTTCTTTTGAAGCATTATTTAGAAGATATGATATATCTTCTTTGTCATCTTCCATTTTTTCAATATTTTTAACTGATTCTATATCTTTTTCACTAGATTCTACATAATTTCCATCTTCAATAGCTAAAAAAATAGCTATTAAATGCTTACATGTGTCACTCCAATCATATGGACAGTTACAATCGTAAAAATCAACATTATTCTCTTTATCAAGATCAATTCTTACTTGATAATCTTCAAATCCACTTCCTTTCACTTCACCATAATAGCTATGTTTTTGAGGATTATATGTTAAAAAAGAAATGTAATCATTTTCATAATAGTCTTCTCCTCTAGAGAATATTTCTCCACCTACTTTATTTAATAAATCTTTAATTTTCATTAAATTCCTCAAAAATACTTTAATCTTTTAAAATCAATCATTTATTATTTAAAATCCAATACTTTAAAACTCTGTAATCCAATAATTCCAGTATTTAATAGCTTCAAAAGTATCATCATTTTCATCCAATGCCTCTAAGTCATTTATATCAATATCAAACTCTTCATTATTCCATTGAACTTCAAGATAATCTATAGTATAAGCATCAGATTTTTTCCAGGAGATAGTTCCAATTTCATCAAATTGGTGCAAATTATCTTTTACAGTTACCACTTCACCAACAGGAATTTTTGGATTTTCACAGACTATTTTTGCAGGAAATGAACCACATAATCGCTCTGTCATATAACAATCTCAAGCATTAGAAATTTCTTCATCATCATAACAGTCAACTATTACTTTATCTTCTATTTGTGAACGATAATCATCTTTATCCATATAAATAAACCTAAATTATTAATTATTAATATATTATTTATTACCATTTATTACCACATTTTCACATTTAAATTCATTGTTTTTTCCAGCAGAAGTCATTCTTTTTCCACAAATACAAATAGAATTTTCAAAATTTCTCAGGAGGCAAAATTTTTACATAATCACATAATCGAAAAGAGTATAACAATATTACTAATATATGAACCTTATAAAAGTATTGAATAAAATATTAAAATTCGTGTTTATCCTCATTTCTTATTTGAACTCGTCTAATTTTACCACTAATTGTTTTTGGAAGCTCATCTACAAATTCCATCAAACGAGGATATTTATAAGGAGCTGTAACTTTTTTCACATGATCTTGAAGTTCTTTTTTAAGTTCATCAGAAGGTTCATAACCCTTTGTAAGAACAATAGTTGCTTTAACAATCTGTCCTCTAACTTGATCAGGAGCTCCAGTTATTGCACATTCTAAAACACTTGGATGAGAGATAAGGGCACTTTCTACTTCAAATGGTCCAATTCTATATCCAGAACTTTTAATTATGTCATCATTTCTTCCAACAAACCATAAATACCCATCTTCATCCATCCATGCAGTGTCTCCACTGTGATAGTAATTATCATACCATACTTCATTTGTTTTAGCCTCATTTTTATGATATCCTTTAAATAATCCTGGTGGGATATTAATTGTTCCTATTGAAATTTCTCCTTCATTTCCAACATCAACAATTTCATTATTTTGTCCAAGTAACTTAACATCAAAACATGGTGCAGGTTTTCCCATTGATCCTGGTTTTGGCTCAATCCATACGAAATTAGCAACACTAATAACTGTTTCAGTTTGACCAAACCCTTCTTTTAGTTTTAAATCGAATATTTCTTGAGCTTTATTATAAACTTCAGGATTTAAAGGTTCACCTGCAGTGGTTATATAATTTAACTTACTGAAATCGTATTTTGAAAGGTCTTCTTTTATAAGGAATCTATAAATTGTAGGGGGAGCACAGAAAGTATTTACTCCATATTTTTCAAGTTTTCCTACTAAGTTAAGGGCATCAAAACGGTCGTAGTCATATATGAATACTGATGTTCCAACAATCCATTGTCCATATAATCCTCCCCAAACTGCTTTCATCCATCCAGTATCTGCTGAGGTATGATGTATTCCATCTTCTTCTGCATTATGCCAGTATTTTGAAGTTATAATATGTGCTAATGGGTATGTAAAATCGTGTTTAACCATTTTAGGTTCTCCAGATGTTCCAGATGAAAAATAAATTATCATTATATCATTATTTTCATTTCTATTTTCACATCTTTTAAATTCATCTTTCTGTTTTTCTACATTTTCCATGTAATTAATCCAGTTTTCAGAAGTTTCAGATCCGACAGCAACTTTTATGAGCTCATTTTCTAATTTTTTTTCTGCCTCATTATACTCCTTGATTAAGTTTGCTTCATCAATAGAAACAATCATTTTAACATTTGCCTCTTTTATTCTATAAATAATATCTTTTGTTTTAAGCATATGAGTAGCTGGAACTGGTATGGCTCCTATTTTATGTAATGCAATAATTGTAAACCAAAACTCAAATCTGTTTTTTAAGGTTAACATTACAACATCACCTTTGCTTATTCCTAAACTCTTAAAAAAATTAGCTGTTTTATCACTATATTTTTTAATATCTCTAAAAGTGAATATTTGTTCTTCTTCATGATCATTACACCAAATAAGTGCTATTTTATCAGGATCTTCTTTTGCATATTTATCTACAACATCATATGCAAAATTAAAGTTTTCAGGAATAATAAATTGGAAGTTTTCTTTAAAATCTTCATAAGAATCGAATTCAACTCTATTAACGTATTCTTTTAGTAGGGATGTCATTGGTTCCACTCCATCATAGTATAATAGCTAAAAATTTAGCTTTTTCATTATTAAGTGCTTTCATAGAATGTTTATAGCTTGAATCAAAAAAGATAGAATCTCCTTTGTGCAAAATAATTTCATTATTATTAATAAATATCTTTAATGAACCTTCAAGTAAGTAATTAAATTCTTGTCCAGGGTGTGTATTATTAGATGGTTTTTCAACATCATCAGGATCAACAGTTACAAGGAAGGGCTCTCCTTTTTTATGAATAAATTTTTCAGCTAAATTTTCGTATTCATATTGGCTTCTTCTTTCTACTGATGCTCCTTCTCCTTTTCTTGTTACTGAGAATATATGCATTCGTGTTTCTTCTCCAGTGAGCAGTAATCCCATATCAACATTAAATTTTTGAGCTATTTCATACAGGATACTTGCAGGAATATTTTTTTCTCCAAACTCATATGCAATATATTCCTTCTCATCAATATTAAGTTCAATAGCTATTTCTTTTGTACTTATTTCTGAAATTTCTCTTAATTCTTTCACTCTGGATCCAATATCTTTGTCATTTTCTCTCAAGATAAACACCTTTTTAACCAATTGTTTTACTTGTATTAATTAATATTAATATATTAATACTATTAATTAGAATTTAATATTAATAATAATATTCGGGATTATAATGAATTTATTAGTATTTAATTTCATAATATTAATTTTTAAATCTCATTAATTAATTGTTGTATTTAATATTGGTAAATACTTATTAATAATTTATTCTAAATATTTATTAATTACTAACTGATTTTAATAATTTTAATTAATAAATATAACTAATTAATTAATTTAATATATACTAATATTAAATTACAAATACAAATTATATTTTTTTAGTAAGTTTATGTTGTTAAATATATTTTTCAAAATAATTTTTAGAATTAAGTATAATTTGTATTCTTTTGTTATAAACTTAATATATTTAATTTAAATAATATAACTATTTTAATAAAGTTAAGATATTAAAATAAGATAGTTAATGCTTAATGAATTAATTATTACATGATTTTAAATCATGATTAATTTAGAGATATTGGTGATTTTATGTCAGAAATTGGAGATAATGTTTTATTTAAAAATGATAATGGAAAAGAACTAGAATTAGATCAGAAATTTATAGGTCTTAAAACAAGAGATAATGGAATTTTAACAGTGAATTTCAGAACTCCAAAAGATTTAATGGAAAAAATAATGTCATTTTTCACTGGATTTAAAGATTCAGAACCGATTTGTGTTGATATTGGTGGAACTGGAGATATTTCATGTTATTTTAAAGGAATTTCTCCTCTTTTAGTTCAGACAGACAATGTTGGATTTGAATACTCTTTTTTGTCTGTTACATTGCAAGAATTAAAAGAAACTGTTCCTGAAGAACCACCTGCATGTGGATGTTTATAGATTATAAGTATTACTATTAATTATTGGAAATAATAATTAATTATGGAATAAATAATAATTAGAAACAGTTAATTATTAATTATATTTATTCATTCTTTAAAGTATTTTTCAAATATTTCATAGATCATTTCAGTATTTTCAAAGACAGTAGTATTTTTCATCGTACCTACTTTTATAACAGACTCAACATCTTCTTCTGTTAATTCTAAAATAAGATCATCGCCATTAGGTATTTTAGTAACAGTAGTTCCTTCTTTAAAATCTACAGGCATTATATAAATGGGAACTTGCGATTTTTGACCCATTATTACAGAGTTTGTAATTAAAGTGTCACCAATTCTATTTGCAATTTTTGCCATTGAATTTGATGTACATGGAGCTATAATGAGAAATTCAAATTGATGTGTCTGAACATCTCCAGCTAGAAATGGCGAGTTAGAATTTATTTCAAACCATACATTGTTAAAGTCTTTTTTAATATTTTTAAATAATTTATAGTATTTTAGAACTTGTTCTCCTGCTTTGGAAACATAAATTCTAATATCAATGTTATCATAGATTTTTTGAATGTTTAACATGGTTTCATAGGTTTCTTCAATTTTTTCCCCAGCTCCAGTGATTCCCCATGCAACTTTTATTTTTTTCATAGTATCAATTTTTATAGATTTATTATATTAACTTTTATAGAATTATATATAAAATTTATTATATGTTAACTATTATATGTTGACCTTATAATTTATATTTAAAGTTTATATTCTTACTATTTTTATCTATTTTTATATATTATTTTATTTTCATTTTATTTTCATTTTATTTTCATTGTTTATTTATTTTAGTTATTCTATTTGCTCTATTTTAGTTATTCTTTAGAATTTTTACCTAATATCTCTTTAATAAGGTAAATATCTGTGTTATCAATGGTTTTAACAGATATTATAAATATTAAATATATTATTAATGATACAATAACTCCAGGTATTATTGTTAAATGTGTAAAATGTAAAATAATGGCTATTATTATGGTTCCAATGATTATCTTGAAAATATCTTTAATCAGTTTTGTGTCAATTTTAAATAGCTTAGCTATTTCGTGGTTCATTAATATTGTTAATAAAAGTCCAGTAAGTACAACACTTATACTCGCACCAACATAACTCCAATAATGGATTAAAAACAAGTTTATTATAATATTAAAAGCACATGCAATTCCATTTATCCAAGTAACTTTGATTTCTTTGTCTGTTGAATTTAAAAGAGATGTAGAAGCCCCATTAACAAACAAAAATATCATGTTCCATATTAAAATAACAAGAACTATGGCTGATGAAGCATATTCTTGACCATATACAAGTAAAACAAGGTCTTTTGCATAAAAAGATACTAAAATAGCTATTGGTAGGATTAAAATAAGTAAATATTTGATAGATTTTTCATAAGTAACTTTTAATAGTTCTTTTGAGTTTTTATGCAATTTTGACATTAGTGGGAAAATTACATAGGTGTAAACGGTATATACTGTTGTAAATACCATGATAAATTTATAGGCTGCACTATAAGTTCCAACGGCTACTTCTCCTTTCATGAAAGAAAGCATAATTGTATCTATCATAAAATATAATGTGGTAAGTACAGTTATAAGTCCAAAAGCCATTGATGATTTGATTAAATTGTTCCATGATGATTTGTTAATCTCAATTTTAGGTGAAACTATTTTTGTACTTGTTTTATAATATAAATAAATCAATGTTATTATACTTCCAATAAGGTAAACTAAAGCTATACTTATTATTCCTAAATCTAAGAATATTCCTACTAAAAAACCTACAAACATTAGTATCGTGTTTATAAGTATACCAATAGCTTGGTATTTCATTTTTTCATGGGCTTGGAATACTCCATTAAATAAATAGCCCATACTCATAAATATGGTTTGTAATGTAATTATTAATGTAACTTCAATAGTTAATTTATCATAACCGATTAAATTTAAGATTATAAATGTTAGTATAAATATAATTGTGGAAATAACAATTTTTAAAGGAATAGAATTACTTATAATCTTTTTAGTTGATTCAGGATTTCTTGAAAGCTCTCGTGTTATATAGGTACTTAGCCCCAGATCTGTAAAAATTTGTACTATTCCTCCAAATGCCGTAGCAAAGGATAATACTCCAAAATCACCAACTCCTAAGTATCTAGCTATTAGTATTATCCAAACAAATGCAAATGCAGTATTAGTAACTTGTGCTAATGATAACCAACTTGTATTTTTGAAAACTGATTGTATCTCACTCATTTTTCCACATAATTCCATGTTTTAATCTATTGATTATTAATAATTATATATATCCTATTCTAATATGATAACTTACTAAATATATTCTATTATTAATAATATTGTATTATCTAATATTAATAGGTTCATGTTTAATATTAACAATTATAGTATGATACCTATTTTTTGACAATATATTCATCTATCCAATTTTCGACAAAAGATATTTCATCAACTAATTCGTAGTATAATTTAACCACTTCCTTTTTTAGGTATTCAATATCTGGAATGGGGTTTCTATGTAGTATATTTTTCATAGTTCTCCATAGT
>NZ_LWMT01000202.1 GCF_001639265.1 Methanobrevibacter filiformis | reverse complement strand
AATTAATATTACAATATTTATTAATTTTATAATTAATTATTATAATAATCTAGTAATCATTTAACTAATATCATAATAATCTATTAATTATGCAACTAATGTCTATCTAATTTTAACAAAGTAGTAATATCAATATATTTTGTTTTGTATATAATATTTTCCATGTATTTTTGTCATAATTTCTAATTATATCTTAAGTTTTTAAACATGAAACATTTTTTAATATTCTAAAAACTAATATCATAATGTTATAAAAATGATTTTAAAAAAGATTAAACTACATTAATACTGTTTTATTCCAAATTCACATTTAATTATTCTTTTATTTCTACAATTGTCCAATGGATGACTAAATAAAATATTATTAAATTGAATTCTGTATTAAAATAGGAAACATATAATAATCTAATTCTTTTAATTAATAAAAAACTTTGAAAAATTTTAAGAATAAATAATTTATTTTATATTGATAAATATAATACAATTACTCATATAAACTTTATCATTTATATATTTTTTCATATTTATGTTTTTAATTAGTCTATAAACTTATTGTTGATATTATGAAATGGAAGAAAATAGGGAAAATATTGGTTTTAGATAAACATCCAAGTAATCTTGATGAGTTATTAACTATTCACAATGTCGATACCATTGTTAAAGTTAACAATATTCACGGGAAATTAAGAGAACCTGATATTGAGGTTTTAAGAGGGAATGAAACCGAAACAATACATAAAGAAAATGGATGTCTATTTAAATTAGATTTATCTAAAATAATGTGGTCTAAAGGAAACACAACAGAGCGATTTAGAATAGCTAAGCTTGTTCAGGATGGTGAGGTGATTATTGATATGTTTGCAGGAATTGGATACTTTTCTATTCCAATACTTGTACATAATAACCCTAAAAAAGTATTTTCAATAGAATTAAATCCTAATTCCTATTATTTTTTAAAAGAAAACATTAAATTAAATAAAATAGCTAACGAAAAAATTGAAACTATTTTAGGCGACTCTAACACTGTGAATGTCCCAGTACTTGCAGATAGGGTATTAATGGGATATGTCAAAACAACACACCATTTTTTATCCACTGCAATCCATAATTTAAAACCTGGTGGAGTATTGCATTATCATGAAACAGTTCCAGATAAATTAATTAACACTAGACCTTATGAAAGGATAAAAAAAGAAGCAAGATTGAGGGAAGTTGAAATACTAAACATTAAAAAAATAAAAAACTATTCTCCTGGAGTTTCACATATTGTAGTAGATGCCAAAATTCATTAATTTAAACAGTATAACTGTATATGCTTTATTTATCTAAGTTTATTCCTCATTTTTAAAGTTTTATTAAGTAAATTATCATTTAAATAATTAGAATTAATGTATTTATCATAAATAGCTAATCTTTCTTTAAACTCATAACCACATTCATTTGTTAATAGTTTAAGTTGCTTTATTTGGGGCCAACTTGCTTCAGGATTTACATAATCTTTTGTTAATGGAGATATGCCTCCCCAATCGTCTCCACCACAAAGTAAAAACACTTGATTTGTTTCATAGTTTAAATTTGGTGGTACTTGGATGCTTAAATCATTGAATAATAATTTAGATACGGATACTGTTCTTATCATATCTAAAAGTGATGGTTCAGGGTAATTTTCCATAGGGGTGCCTTTTTTGCTTCTGAAATTTTGAACAATTAATTCTTGAATATGTCCATATTTATTTTGAAGTTTTTGAATATCCATAAGGGATTTAGCTATTTCTTCTTTAGTTTCACCAATTCCAATTAATATTCCAGTAGTATAAGGAATTTTAAGTTTTCCAGCATTAGCGATTGCTTCTAACCTAAGCCCAGGGTCTTTTCCAGGGCTGTTTTCGTGAGCTATTGTATGCATTAACCTTTCAGATGAATTTTCAATCATCATTCCCATAGATACATTAACCTCATGAAGTGCTTTTAAATCTTCATATTCAAAAACTCCTCCATTTGTGTGGGGAAGAAGTTCAGTCTCATTTAATATGTTTTCACAAATGTCATAAACATATTCAACTATAGAAACATAACCTTTCTTTTTTAGCTCTTTTTGAACTACTTTATCACTATCAGCTTCTTCTCCAAATGTAAGTAATGCTTCTTTACAACCATACTTTTCAGATTCTTTTAATTTAACTATTATATCTTTTTTGTCTTTTAATATAATTGCATCAGGATTTGCAGGCGATTTTTTAAAAATACAATATCCACAAGCATTTCTACATATTTCAGTAACTGGAATAAACATATTTTTAGAATATGTAATAATATTTGATTCTCTTTTATGGTTAGCTATTTCCATTAGCTGATTAACTTCTTCTCTTTTTGAATTTAGGAGATTAACTACATCATCTTCATTTAATCCTCTTTTATTTGTCTTTTCGAAGATATATGTTTGATTCATAGGATCACTAATTGGAATTTTAATCAATAATTTTGAATTTTATTTCTTAAATCTTTGAAACAAAATTTTGAAAACGAAAAATCAAAGATTCTCTAATTTCATTGGAAATAAAAGTTTAAGAAAATCAAAGATTTTCTAACTTAATAAATTAAGTTTGATCAAAAGTTATTCAAGAAATAAGTATTCTAAACATAAGGAATGCTTTTATTAATTTGAAACAAACTTTTGAAAAAAGTTTGAACAAAAGTTATTCCAAAATTTAAGCATTTTAAACATAAGGAATGCTTTTATTAATTTGAAACAAACTTTTGAAAAAAGTTTGAACAAAAGTTATTCCAAAATTTAAGCATTTTAAACATAAGGAATGCTTTTATTAATTTTAAAAGATTATTCATGTTTCATTATCTGATACTACAAATTCAATATATACTGGTCCAACATCAGCTTTATCTTTCCATATTGCAACAAAGATTCCAGCAGTAGGAATTTCAAAGAATTTGTATTCTACTGCAACATTAAGAGCTTCAAATGATTTTTTCATTCTAGAAACTCCACCAATGTCTGTTTCTCCATTAATTTGCATGCTTGATCTTATTTGTTCGTCCATTCTATTAATAAGTTTTCCAGCATCATCTGAGATTTCAGGAATTTCATGTCCTTCCATATGCTCTATTAATTTTTCTAATTTTTCTTCTAATTCATCTATTTTTATGTTTTTTGAAGATCTTGCTCTTATGATAAGTATTAATTGTGCATCTAAAGCTGCTCTTGATCCTTCAAAGGCATCTAGGAATTTAACTATTTGTCCTGCAATTTTGTGCAATTTAACCATATAATCACTTTAATCAATAAATAATAATGAACAATATATAATTAATAAAATAGTACTGAAATAGCTATAGTTAACTATAGTTAACTATATTTCACTATATTTCACTATATTTCATTGTATTTTAACATTAGATGAATAATATTAATGAAATCATTTATTATTCCTCAGATGTTTTAATTTCTTTTTTAAGTTCTGCCATTGTGGATATTTTCTCAGCATATGCATTGTGTCTGTGAATACTTTCTTCGTTGACCTGACGGACAGTTACTAATGTGTCGTCTGGTAAGTGGGAGTATTCTTGGATAATTTTTTCAACCATGTTTCTAACGATGTCTTCGACAAAATATGGTCTTTTATGAGCATTCATAACCACTGCATTCTCGTCTGGTCTTTTTAATAGCTCGCAGACAGAAGAACTCATTGAACTTTCAATTATTTTAATTATGTCTTCGCCCCTAACTGTCTGATTTTGAGGTACTTCAATAATTATTGTTCCTATGCCTCTTTGATTATGTGAAGCGAATGTGACAGTATCTATTACTTTATTTAAAGTATCTTCATCTAAAAATTCTGCTAATTTAGCTTTATCTGCTTCTTTTACAGATTCTTGGGCGCATGGGCAAACTGTCATTCCTACGACTTCGGCTCCTATGCTTTTCCTTATTTTAATCTCATTATTTTCTCTGTAACCTATTGCATTAGCTATTAGTTTAGTCATTTCCTGTGTCTTGTTTCGAGTAATTGGTGATTTTTTAATAAACATGAAATCACTGATCATGTTGACTTCTGCCATCTTAGCATACTTGTGTTTTGACATTAAACTACTTACAATATCTGCACATAATGATTCTATTTCAATTGATTTGTTATTTACGACTTCTTCAACTACTTCGCTAATAGCTTCTGGGTTTCTAGACATGTGTATGCCTCGTTGGGTACTTGGAAGATCCACATATGCATTGAATGTAGGAAGTAAAATTATAGGTCTTTTATTATCTCTTTCAAGCTTTATAAGCTTTTTAATTCCTTCAACACCTACACGAGTTAAGTGTACAGGAACTCTTGGTCTATTATTTTGAGTATCTGGAAAGCAAACTACCATATTTAAACCCCATTTATTATTAAATATAATTAAAGATTCATTGTTTTTTAAATATTAACTAATTTTAATTTATTTTAATAAACTAATTTTATAATTTTAATATTTAATTGATCTTAAAAATTTATTTAATTTATTTTTAATTTTAATATTTAATTTTATAATTTTAATATTTAATTAATTTTAAAAATTTATTTAATCTATATTTCTAACTATGTTTTATAAAATTTGATATTGTGTTAATGTTTTCTAAAGGTTCATTATAATAGTTTGTTTTTAAGTTGCGAAATCTTTAAAAATAAGTTTGAATTAATTTGTTTAGAATGGAGTAATCTTTATTTAGTATCATTATTTTCATTTATATTTTTAAAGTTAATGAAATATTAATAGTTATAGAAAATTAGCTATTTTATTATTATAATTTTGATATTAAGTATTAAGTCAAAAGTAGTTATTTAAAATACAGATTAAATATTAATTTTTAGTGTAAAATATAAAATAAGAATGCATTGAATATTATTTAAAGCTAAATATTTACTTTAAATATAACGTTGGGAATATTAAAATAATGAATGTATGAAATAATGAAGTATAAAAAGAATATTAATAATAGTTAGTAATTTGACTTAAGTTACAGCATTTCTGCAGAGCCTAAGTCTTCTTTTATAATATTTAGTACCATTTGGGTACATGTTTTGTAGATTCCTGGTTCTTTTAATAGATCTTTAATAAATGCATCTAACTCATGAGTATCTCTAAATTTAGTTATTAATAAAGCATCATACTCTCCAGTTACTTCATATATCCCAATAATATTTGGACTATATTTAGAGTTTTCCCAACTATCTAACTGCCCATTTTTTAGTTTAACTCCAATTATTGTTGTAAGGTTGTACCCAAGCTTCTCATGGTTCATTATTGACGTGAATTTTTTAATTACTTCAGTTTTAACTAATTTATCAATACGGTTGTGAACTGTTCCTACAGAAATATCCAAATCTCTTGATATTTGCCTGTAAGGAGTTCTAGCATCTTTATTAATTATCTTGAGTATTTTTTTATCTGTTCCATCAAGTTTAACGATTTCTTCTATGTTATCAGACTTCATTTTATCATCTTTTTAGTTTAGACCTTTCAATGCCTATTTAATTATTATATTTAGCTATTTACTATTTCACTTAAGAATATTGTAACTTATTCCAATATTCTATGTGTTTTATTTCTTAAAAATATCAAAATAATCATACTTCATAACTAATCAAGATTATACAACTAATTTAGGATTTTAATCTTTAAATTATATAAAATGTTTAAAATTTGTATAATTTATATTTTTAATATTTTATACATATTTTATGTTTTTATAAATATATAATGTTTTCGTTTATATTTCGTATATTTAAATAATAAGTATAATTTTATTAATAAATTTTCATATTTATTATTAAATTAGACATCTATTTACACTTATTAGTATAATCCTGTAATGTTCTAAGTTGCATATATATTGTTCGTTACTATTATTTTTTATACATGTCTCAATATGAACATTTGATATTTTAATTTAGAAATATTGTTAGTTATCTAAGATATAATTTAAATAATTAGTAAATCACATTCAATATTTTATAGTCACTAAAAAAATCGTTTAATTTATTCTTAATCACATTTTTTTAAATTTTTACAAAATTCAAAAAATAAGAAAAGTTTAAGGGAACTTGTATTGTATAGTTTTTTTCACATAATTTACTACATTTTTTGTAATATTGTGTATTTTTTAGCAATTGTTTTTTTCAATTATATATAATTTATAATTCCTTTATTCGTTTAATATATCGATTCAAGATATATTGAACCAATTGATTTGAAAATAAACACATAAATATAAGGTATAATTAAAACTACATTAAGTATAGTAGCTACAAATCCAACCCCAATCCCTCCTGTAATGAAGGTTATTCCTACACCAATTAACCATAGTATAACAATTGCAACAATCATTAAAATAAAATTAACTAAGAAATCTTTTATTTCAACATCCTTTAATATGCCTATAATCTCTTTAAATTCAAGAGCTGAAATTAATTCTCTGGTTTCTGAGAATCTACCTACTGCAACAGTAAAGAATGCTGTGAATATTAAAAATATAATTATTGATAATACAAATAGCTCAGTTAACATGGGTACAGTCGTAATATTTAAAATAGCAAAGGAACTTAAGTAAATCAATACACTTACTAATGGAATAAGTAGATTGGTTACATAAGCAATAGTCAGTATTATTATAACGGGTATTATATAATATGCAATAGCTATTACAATCAGCTTTAATCCTTCTATAATATCTTGTTTAACATCAAATTTAGGTAAATCATATGTTTCATCATTAGTTTCAATTGTAGTTCTGGTTATTTTAGCTAAATATCCCCCACTAAATATATAAATCACAAAAAGTACTATCATTGCAATTATTATGGTTAAAAGTAACACTGACACATTATTTGTTGCAATACCTAATGCTTGAAGCATAATTCCAATAATGCTCCCTATAAAACAGAGGACTCCAATAATAACTACTTTAAAAATATTATTAAAAGGATAAAGGAGGTTTTCTTTAATTGTTTCTAAGTAAAAATCTAATCTCATTTGTTCACCTATTTGGTCTAATTTATTAATTAATTTTTATTATTACTGTTATTTTTTATTATTACTGTTATTTTTTATTATTACTGTTATTTTTTATTATTACTGTTATTTTTTATTATTACTGTTATTTTTTATTATTACTGTTATTTTTTATTATTACTGTTATTTTTATTATTACTGTTATTTTTATTATTACTGTTATTTTTATTATTAATTTATTATGTATTCTACTAATTTTAGATGTTTTACTATAAATAATTCATTTTTCATTAATTTTTTTAGATATTTATTCATAATTTTTTATTTTAGCCTTATTAAATATTTTATTTATTTGAATTATCTAATTAAAATTATCTACATTAATAGCATTAATATTAATTTGCAGAGTATTATTTCTATTTTACTATCTTTTAATTTATTAATCCTTTAATTTACTAATCTTTTAATAATTTTTTTTAAGGTTTGAACATCACAATCTGTTTTTATTCCCAGTGGGTTGAAGTGGGTTTTTATTGCAAGGTATCCTTCTTTTATTAAAGTGTTTAGTATTTTATCTAACTTTGGAGCACTTATTTTCATAATTCTACATAATTCATGAACATCATAGAATGTTACAGGTGCTTCACTTTCTTTGTAACAGGTTTCAAGAAGTTTATCAATTTCATTTTTAGTGCTTAGTATTTTAGAATTATCATTCATCATCTTTTCTATGAATTCTTTATTTTGGATTAGTCCTACCCACAAAGGTCCTGTAATTTTCAATTTTTCACCACATTCTGGGCAAATTCTGGGAATACTTGTTGTAATTCCTGTAATTGATTTTCTGTAAGAGCATTTTCTGCAGTGTATGATATGACCAATATTATTTTTTAGGGATTCATCAGAAGATGCAGATCCTTTTTTAATTTTAAGATATAATCTCATATAATGCATACTGCTGTGGGATAGCTGAGGAATAATATATTTTTTGTATTTAGCAAAAGTTAAGGCTATAAAACCAATTAAAATCCTTATTCCTGTTTCATGACAATATTCACTTTTATAAGGCATTGCATTGTATTTTCTAACACAAGGCTCTTTGTATGTTCCACAAAGTGCTGATGTGTCTGTTGCTGTAACACATAGGAGAGAGTTCTTTTTTATTGAGTAAGCTACTGAATCTATGAAGTAGGAAGGTGTTCCAAACGGATCAATATCTATAATATCATAAACTCCTCTACTTTGCCTAAGTAATATATTTGCTTCATTTTGATGAAATGTAAGTTCTACATCATTGTACTCAGCATTTTTTTTTGCAAAAGAAATAGCTAGGGGGCTTATATCATTAACATGAACTTCGTCTGTATCAGTTATTTCTTTTTTATAACGAATTCCTCTTATTCCACTTCCTCCAAAAAGATCGCAAATAGCTATTTTCCTATTTAATTCTTTCTGAAATGTTTGAAGTGCAAGTATTGATATGTCTCTGTTAAATTCCATATTAGGATTATAAAAAACAGGTGCTTCAGATGAAATTTTATCAAATTCAGGTATTTTAATTTTTATTAATCCTTCATCAATTATTTTCATATTTTCTATTTTTTCACCCTCTATGTCATCCATAATACTTACATCCTCTTTTTTTATCTGGATTAATCATCAATAAGAATTTTTTAAATAAGCAATTTAAATTAATTTACTTGCTTGATTATGTATAAAATTATATAAATTTAAGTATACCTATATATAAGAATATAATTAATATTTAACAATTTAATTATTATTCATAATTAATTAATTTTGTAATAACTTAAATATTGTATTAAATCTTATTAATTTATACCATTTTGTTATTATTATGATTATTAGTATATTTTTTTACTAAATAATTAATTTAAGTTATTATTTAATTTATACTAATTAATTTAAGTTATATTACAATATTAACTTATATTATAATGTTTAAAATAGAACTCATGGTATAAATCATTTTAATTATCTATATTAATCATGTTATTTTTAGATAAATAGTTGGTATTTTAACTTATCTTTCAGGTGTCGTCATGTCAATTGAAATTCCTATTGCAAATCCTCTTATTGGGGATGAAGAGATTAAAGAAGTAGTGGATGTTTTAAAATCTGGTTTTATAGCTCAAGGACCAAAAGTAAAAGAGTTTGAAGAAGAATTTGCAAAGTATATTGGTACAAAATATGCTATAGCTACAAGTTCAGGAACAACAGCATTGCATACTGCTCTTTTAGCTATTGGAGTTACCAGTGGTGATGAAATTATAACAACTCCTTTTTCATTTGCAGCAACTGGAAATAGTATATTATTTACAGGAGCAAGACCTGTATTTGTTGATATTGATCCTAAAACATTTAATATTGATCCAGAAAAAATAGAAGACGCAATTACAGATAATACAAAGGCTATCATGCCAGTTCAATTATATGGTCAATCTGTAGATATGGATCCAATAATGGAAATAGCTAAAGATCATAATTTAAAAGTTGTTGAAGATGCAGCTCAAGCACATGGTGCATTGTATAAAGAAAAAAAAGTTGGAAATTTAGGGGATATTGCCTGTTTTAGTTTTTATCCAACAAAAAACATGACAACTAGTGAAGGCGGAATTATAACCACAAATAATAAAGAATTAGCTGATATTGCACAATCTATAAGAGCACATGGAGAATCTAAACGATATGAGCATTATATACTTGGATACAACTTCCGAATGACTGATATTTCTGCAGCTATTGGAATAGCTCAATTAAACAAGCTTGATACATTCAACAACAAGAGAATAGCTAATGCAGAATTTTTGAACAATAATTTAAAAGATATTGATGGAATAGTCACTCCAAAATTACAGGATGACTCTAAACATGTTTATCATCAATACACAATAAAAGTAGAAAAAGGAAATAGGGATGATTGGATTAGATTCCTAAATGATAATGGAGTAGGCACAGGAATTCATTATCCTATTCCAATTTATAAACAAGAACTGTATCAGAACTTAGGTTACACAGATAGATTGTTAGAATCAGAACGTGCTGCTAACACTGTTATATCTCTTCCAATTCATCCATCTGTGACTAAAGATAATTTAAATAAAATAATAAATGTATTAAAAGAAGCATCTGATAAATTTAGTTAATAATCATTGGTTATTTTATATTACTCTTATTATTTTATATTATTCTTATTATTTTATTATTACTTTATTATTACTTAATATTACTTAATAAATCATAGAGGATAAATATATTTTTCATCTTTGAATTGCTTATTTTTTGAAATAGCTTTTGATCAAACTTTTTTTAAAAGTTTGTTTAATAGCTATTTTCAGGTGGTTTATAATTTATGTAAGGATCTATTTCTTCATCTTTTAGATTGTACACTAAACCTAAGACTCTTGATATAAATAAACCGAAGAAAGTAACAATAATGAAAGAATTTAATATTGTGCTTATAATTAGTCCAAGTATTCCCATAAGACTCATATAACCAATTATAATATTTACAAAAAACATAATAATTCCTACAATTATTCCTATAGCTATTAAATATCCAATATATCTTCCCCATCCAATTTCTTTAATATCTTTTATTATCTCGGTTATTTGCAATGCTGACTTTACAGAGTTATCTTTAGATAACCTACAGAATCCAATCAATAATGGGATTAAGAATATTACCAATAAAATTATCCCAACAACTATAATTTCTAGAAATTTGGTTAAAAAGTTTATAAGTAGTGCATTAGGTGTGTGAGCACCATATTCTAAACCGTACTGTGTATAATATCCCATAATGGAATTGTAATCTTGAATAAAATTTAGATTTGATATTAGAATCACCATTATAATAATTGGAATTATGAAATATGTGAGAATAATGCTTAAATATTTAATCCCATTTAGTATATTCTCTTTTAATTCAATCGTCGGCAATTTAGAATCATTATTAATGGTACTTTTGATAATAGATATGCCATAACCCATTAGGATTAAATAGGTTATTATTCCAACAATAATGAGAATAGCTATTATTTCAACACTTAGTGAATTACCTGTTATAGTTACAATAATAGTTAATAGTGGGTATAATAATGCTAAAATTCCAATTACTATAAATATTCTCTTATTTTGAAAGGGATATTTAAATCCATCATCTAAAATCGAGCTCAAACTCATAGATATTCCTCCTTTGTCTTTTTATATCTCTTTATATCTTTTTATTTTAATATTTAATTTAATATTATAATATTTGTATTCTTTATGGGAGTAATCTATTGTTCTTCTATTTCTTTATATTAATCCATAATATCTTGAAATAAATAGGTAGAAGTAACCATAAACAATAATTCCAAGCATTATATTTATTATAACTCCAAATATTTATTCAAAGTTAATTATATAGGATAGCTATCAAGAAATCCTATTCCTATAATTTCTGATATTATGGGGTGATAAAGGATATTCTAAGCTATTGTTAGAATTTTAATTACTTTTATATTTAATTACAATTAATTTATATGTAAATTAACTTAAATTAATAATTAATATTATAATTAATATTATAATTAATAATATTATAAATAATATAATTAATATTATAAATATAAACTATACTAAATATAATTTGTATTTATAAATTATATTATCTTATAATTTATTTTCTAACTATTTATTAATAATTATAAAGTATTAAATTGAGTATCAAGATTAGTTTAATGTGATTTTGTGAGTATTATTGAAAAAAAAGAATTTAACAAAAAGATATTTTCAAATATTAAATCTGTTGTTAAAGATTATGACTTAATTGAAAAGGGAGATTTAATAGCTATTGCTTTATCTGGTGGAAAAGATAGTGTATTAACACTTCACGCTTTATATTGGCTTCAAAATAGTCCTGATATGCCTAGTTTTGATTTAATAGCTATTTCTGTCAATGAAGGTATTGCTCATTATAGAAATCATGGTTTGGAATCAGCAGTTTCTAATGCAAGGGATTTGGATATTCCTTTAATTGAAAAATCATTTAATGAGGAATATGATTTGGATTTAGATGATATTTACATGAATTTTAAAAGTGCATGTATTCCTTGTGGTGTTTTCAGGCGGACTATTCTTAATAAGACTGCCCGAGAAGTTGGTGCTGATAAAATAGCTACTGGTCATAATCTTGATGATGAAATACAGTCTTTTCTTATGAGTTTTTCAAGAGCAGATATTTTCAAATTCTCAAAGTTTGGACCAAAGTTAGATAAAATACATCCAAAACTTGTTCCTCGTATTAAACCATTGTGGAATACTAAAGAAAAGGATGTTGGAACTTGGGCTATTTTAAATAATATGGATATTCATCTTAATGAATGTCCTTATTCTAATTTATCACTTAGATCAAAAATAAAGACTTTTTTAAATGATTTAGATTCAAATAACCCTGGAACAAAAATAGCTATTATGGAATCCTTTAAAAAGATGTTTTTAGATATAAAAGCTTCAACAGCTAATTTAAATCAGTGTCAAAAATGTGGTGAGCCTTGTTCTGGAGATATTTGCAAATCTTGCGATATTATTGATATCCTGAAATTAAATAAAGGTACTGATTAATATAAATTAATTTTAATTTTAATCATTTATTTTGGTATATACGACCTCGTAAACAGTTATTTTTATTTTTATGACTTAATATTCTATTTAATAAATTTTTGAATTGGTCATTTTTTTTATTTAGTAAATTTTATAAAGTACTTCTAACAATACATTAATTAACCACTCAAAGTATTAACATTATAAGAAAAAATGTTTAAAATTAAACTTATTTACTAAATTATTAAACTTATTTAATAAATACCTATTCAACATGCCATTGTTTAAACATGCCCATGTTTTTATTTTAAACAATGATTATGATATGCTTCATCATATTCATAGGTGTTAAATTTGAGATAGGTGAGATATTTATATAGTAATAATGGGGTTATAAATGGATTGTAATTAATGGATTACATCTAAATACTACAAATAATAAAATAGATAATAAATAAATTATTATATGTATGTCAAATTAAAAAATATATATAGTTAAACATTCTAAATTATAATAGGTGTACTATTAAAAGAGATATAAAATTAGAATATTTAAGAGATTTAAAGATTAAATCTAATTATTTAAAGTATTTAAATAGAATTTAAGGTGTTTAAATAGACTGATATTAGATTTTAAATTAATAATAGTTTTAAATTAGTAAAACAAGTCTTAATTTATTAGATTTTAAATTAATTGAATATTACTTTTATATTTTTCCATTAAATTAATTTAATTGTTACTAATAGGTGTTAAATGTGAAAAATGGAACTGAAATATCAAGTAATTTATCAAATAATATGAGGGTCTGTGTTAAGAAGAATAATGGGCTCATGGAGAAATTCAGCTATGAAAAACTTCTTAAATCATTAATTATGGTTGAAGCTCCACTTTTTGAATCCAATAAAATAGTTTCTGATGCGGTTTTCTCTATTTATGATGGTATCTCCACTAAAGAAATAAAAAAAGTTGTTTATAACTTATTAGCTGAAATTGATGAAGATGTAGCTAATAAATATTTAGCAAACACAGCACTTAAGGTTAGGACATCAAGGGACAAGATAGAACCTTTTGATTTAGCTAAAATTGCAAACACATTAATTCAGGAGACTGGGGCGTCTCAGGAAAGAGCTTTTGAAATAGCTAGTGATGTTTGGAAAGAACTTAAGAAATTGACTGTTGAATACTTAACTGCACCAATGATTAGGGAAATTGTAAACACTAAACTTCTTGAAGGTGGTCATGAAGACTTAAGAAGTAAATATACTCGTTTAGGTATTCCTGTTTACAATATTACTTCCTTAATTGAGAATGGATCTCGTGATAACGCGAATATGATTCATAATCCTGAAAGTGTCCATAAATATGTTGCTGATGAAGCATTAAAACAATATGCACTACTTCACATGTTACCATCTGAGTTAGCAGATGCACACATGTCTGGAGATATACATATTCATGATCTTGAATTTTTCGCAGGAAGACCATTAAACTGTATGCAGCATGATATAAGGACTTTTATTCAATATGGTCTTAAGGTAGATGGTACTGGTGACCATACATCTGTTGCAGGACCACCAAATCATATAGAAACCCTTATGAATCATACTGGTGAAATAATGCTTGCAGCTCAACAGAACATGTCTGGTGGGCAAGGTATGTCTCTTTGGAATGTTTTTGTTGCACCATTTGCAAGAGGACTTTCATATACTGATGTTAAACAAGCTGTTCAAATGCTTGTTTACAACTTAAATATGGCTTATGCAGCAAGAGGGTCTCAAGTACCATTTACAAGTATGGGTTTAGAATTTGGAGTTCCTAAATTCCTTCAGGATGTCACTGCTTATGGTCCAAAAGGCGAAATGGTTGGAACTTATGGTGATTTTGAAGATGAAACAAGGTTACTTCAAAGAGCATTTACAGAAACCTTAATTGAAGGAGATTCTGAAGGAAAACCTCATCTTTTCCCAAATACTATATACAGTTTACGTAAAGAGAATTTTAAAAGTGAATTTGAAGAAGATCTCTTAAGGGTTCATGAATTATCTGCTAAATTTGGAACATCATACTTTGATAACATGCTTCCAGATTATAGGGGTAATATGGCTAATTATATGGGGTGCCGAACTTGTCTTCAAGATAATTGGACTGGTGACTGGGACACAGATTGTCTTAGAACAGGAAATCTTGCTTATGTAACTATGAATTTCCCAAGAATAGCTTATCAGTCTCGTGATGAGCTTGAAGTCTTTGAACTATTAGATTCTTATATGGATCTTGCAGTTGAAGCATTGAATTTAAGAAGAGAACAAGGTTTAAAATGTTTAAATGATTACAACCTTTTACCATTCCTTAAACAAGATGTTGAAGAGGATATTTATTATAGAATAGAAAATTCAACAATGTCCTTTGGTTTTGTTGGTATTAATGAAATGTTACAATCTCTATTTGGAACTGGAATTGAAGATAAAGATTCAAACAGATTTGGTGTTAAAGTTGTTCAACATATGAATAATAGAGCAAATGAACTTAAAAAAGAAACTGGTCTTAGATGGTCTGTTCTCCAAACTCCTGCCGAATCCACTGCTTACAGGTTTGCAACTCTTGATAAAGAGAAATTCCCTACTAAATCTATCCTTCAAGGAAATGATGCAAACTACTACACTAATTCATCACATGTTCCAGTAAATGCTGATGTTTCATTAGCTGATAAAATAAAAATTGAGGAACAATATCACCCAATAACTGCTGGAGGTCATATATTCCATGCATTTATGGGAGAATCCTACTCAGATCCAAATGCACTAATGAGTTTAACTAAAAAAATAGCTCAAAAGTCTGACATTGGTTTCTGGGCTTATAGTTCAGCTTTAAGCTTCTGTATTAATTGTAAGACACTGATGAAAGGACTAAACAATAAATGTCCAACTTGTGGTGAAGTTGATGATGTTGAATGGTATGATAGAATAACTGGTTATGTCCAACAAGTAGGAAGAGCAAAATCTGCATCTGGCGGTTGGAATGCTGGTAAACGCCAGGAATTGGTCGATAGAAGAAGATTTGAAGATAATTAAATCTTTTCATTCTATTTTTTATTATTTTTATCCTGTTTTTGCCCTATTTTTTATTATTTTTATCCTGTTTTTGCCATATTTTTTATTATTTTTATCCTGTTTTTGCCCTATTTTTTATTATTTTTATCCTGTTTTTGCCCTATTTTTTATTATTTTTATCTGTTTTTCTATTATTTCATGAATAACATTAGTATTATTCTTAGTTTATAATTACCTCCCATAGTATTTTTACAAACACAGTTACTATTTTTATCATACTTTAAATATAAAAAATAATATTAAACATTAATTATATATTAAACTTTAATCTAATGTGATTATAATTAAAATATAAAATATTGCTGCTCACTAATTATTTTTGTATGAGGTTTGTTCATGGACCGATTGGTTAAAAACATAATTAAACTAAATGTTGAGGAAATAGCTACATTTGATTTTCCTGAAGATGAGTTTTTTGGATTGGAAATCATTGAAAAAAAGGTTAAATATGACTTTTTGCTACGTTTTTCAAGTAAAAATGACAAACTATTGTGTTTAGGATCAAGTGTCGGATCGAAACGGTATAATATTGAACCTCCTATATTTACTAGGCAGTCATGGCAAAATAGATTTGAAGAATCTGTGATTTACTATAGTGATCCTAGTTTTTATATTAATAAAGATATACGAACTGCTTGGTATATTGGAACTTCTGATACATGGTATATTGAAAAAATATCTGAAATAATTAAAAATATCATGAATAATAGAAAAATACAGCCAGAAAACACTTTATTCTATGGTACTTCAGCAGGAGGAGTTTCAGCAGTACAACTTGCAACTTTCATAAAAAAATCTACAGCATTAGCAGGTAATTTTCAAAGCAGGGTAAAATATTTTAAAAATATATCTCATTACTTACATGTAATTAATTATTGTTTTAAAGGAATAAATGAGGAAACTGTGTTGAAAGAATATGGAGAACGTTTTGACATGATAAGATTCTTTAAAAAAGAAAAATATGTTCCTCCCATTATATATTATGTTAATGCTTATTCTGAAAATGATTTAACTGAACAATGTATTCCTTTTATTAAAGGTTTAGGACAACTTCCAAATATCGATAATGATGTTGAAATATTAATATATCATGATGAAAATGGTCATAGCTCAAGAATTGGGTTAAATGAAGCATTACCTTTAATTAAGGGTGTTCTTGATAGAAAAATATATAAATATTATGATACATTTTCAGTTCCATCTTTAACTCTTAAAAAAGTGAAAAAACAAAATTTAAACTTAAAAAACAAAGTTTTGGATTTAGAAAGAGAAAATCAAGAACTTGAAACACTATTGGGGCAAAGAATTAAAGATAATATTAAGATATACCTAATGCTCAAATTTAGAAAATTATTTTATAGAATTAAAAAGATGTCTAGATATGAAGATATTGAAGAAAAAGTTAGAGGTATTACTAAAATATCAATATTAAGAAAAATCAAGAGCTATATCTTAAGAAGATTCGCTCGATTGATTTATAAGATTAAAAATACATTTAAATGATGTGATATTAAAAATAGAGTTTAATATATAGTTAATAATAATTTTAATAATAATAGTAATTTTAATAATAATAGTAATTTTGATAATTTTAATACTGGAACTTAAATTCCATCTAATAAATTTTTACAACTATCTCAAATTGAAATCGTTTAAATAGCTATTAATTACTATTTAGCAATAGCACTGTCAATTACAGTCTATTCATTGATTAATTCAATAAACGCTTTTCCATATTTTTTCATTTTAACTTTACCTACACCACTTATGTTTAAAAATTCACTTTCATTTTTTGGAACATCAATACACATTTGTGTTAAACTTGCATTAGGAAATATCATAAATGCTGGAACTCCTTCAGAACGTGCATAATCTAATCTAAGTTCTTTTAGTTTTTTAAATAACTCTTGATTTATATTTTTATTATCATTTTTATCATTTTTAGTAGTTTTAGTAGTTTTAGTAGTTTTATTTGTTTTTTGCGATTTTTTGGTTCTATTTTTAGTATTATTTTTAGTATTACTTTTAGTATTACTTTTACTATTATTTTTAATACTAATTTTAGTATTAATTTTATTAATATTATTTTCAGTATTATTATTACTTTTGGTATTACTATTTTTAGCACTATTTTTAGTATTAATCTTTTCAGTTTTATTTAAATTATTAATTGATGATTTTGGTTTGTTTTCTTTAATTATATTCATAAATTTATTTCCATACTTTTCCATTTTAACTTTACCTACTCCTGAAACACTTAAAAATTCATTTTCACTTGTTGGTAACTTTTCACACATTTCTCTTAATGTAGCATCATGGAATATTATGTATGGGGGGATTTTTTCAGATCTTGCAAGTATTAATCTTAATTCTTTTAGTTTTTTAAATAATTCTTGATTTTGAAAGCTTTTATTAAAGTTCAATTTATTTTTATTCTTTGTTTTATTTGTTTGTCTTTTTACTTTGGAATTATTCCTACTACTCTTATAATCGATGTTTTTAATAGATGAAATAGTACTATTCTTTTTATTATTACTACTTTTATTACTAATTGTATTACTATTATTATTTCTATTATTATTATTATTATTTTTATTATTTTTATTATCCTCATAGGGAGTATCATTCCAAATATGTTCATTTGTTCCAATGATTCTATTACTTTTTATTGTAGGCTTGTTTTCTACTTCTTTAATATTACTTATCTCTTTAATTCCTATTTTCATCTGAAGTGTTTTTTCAGTATTCATTAAACTTGCTTGTTTTGGTCCTAATTTTATTACAGGATACCTATTTCCAAATATTTTCAGATATTTTTTATCAATCAAAAAATCAATCACTGATCCTACTTCTTCTTTTGATTTATCACTTAATATTCCATATTCTTTTGTACTGTCAAGAGATAATTCTTTGATTTTCTTTGAACTGCTTCCTCTTAACACATTTATAATCATAGTTTTTCCAAAACTTCTGTTTTTTCTTTGGATAGAATGGATAAATGATATGATCTGTTTTGAGTCATAGGTGATGTCTATTTGTTCAAATTCTCCTTTACAGTTGTAACAGTTGTTGCACTGATCTTTTGCAGTTTCTCCAAAGTAGTTTAGTATGTATTTTCTGTAGCATTCAGTTGTAATACAGTATTCTTGCATTTTTTTAAGTAAAGTGTATTCTTTGTTAATTAATTTGCTTTTCAACTTTGGATTATTTGATTCTTCATTTTCAATTGTTTTTTCTATAAGGAATTTGTTAATAATCATGTCTTGTGCTGAATAAAGTAAAATACATTTTCCAGGTGATCCATCTCTTCCAGCTCTTCCAGCTTCTTGATAATAATTCTCTATATTCTTTGGCATATTGTAATGAATAACAAAATTCACATTAGATTTATCTATACCCATTCCAAAAGCATTTGTTGCTACCATTATTGTTTTATGGTCTGTGAAGAAGTTTTCCTGGTTTTTATGACGTTCTTTATTACTTAAACCAGCATGATAACGAGTAGCGGAGTATCCTAATTGGATTAACTTTTTACAAACTTGTTCTACAGTTTTACGGGCATTACAATATATAATTCCACTATTTGATTCTTCTGACTCTAATATTTCAAGTAATTCATCAAATTTTTGCTTAGATTTACGAACTTCAAAATATAAGTTCTCTCTATCATAGCCTGTTTTAACCGTACTTGGATTTTTGAGTCCAAGTTGTGTAATAATATCTTTTTCAACATTTTTAGTAGCAGTAGCTGTAAATGCAGAGACAACAGGTCTAACTTTAATTTTACTTATAAATTCTTTAATATCAAGATATGCAGGTCTAAAATCATGCCCCCATTGTGAAACACAGTGTGCTTCATCAATAGCTATCATATTTATCTTCTTTGATGATATTGCATCAAAAAAGCCTTCAGAATATAGTCGTTCTGGTGCAACATAGATTAATTTGTATTTCCCATTGTATATGTTATTTATTCTGTGGTTATATTCTTCTCTATTTAATGTACTGTTTATATAAGTAGCTTCAATTCCATTTTCATGGATTAAATTTACCTGATCTTTCATTAAAGAGATAAGAGGAGATATTACAATAGTTATTCCTTCAAAAATAAGTGCAGGTAGTTGATAACATATGGATTTTCCTGAACCAGTTGGCATTATTCCTAAAGTATCTTCATTGGATAAAATAGAATTAATTAAATCTTTTTGCCCCCTTCGGAATGTATCATACCCGAAATATTCCTTTAAAACCTTTTTAATATCTTGATACTCCATATGAATTCCTTTTTAAATTTTAAAAATAGCTATATGAATATTTGGTTGATATTATATAAAATTCTTTTTATTTCTTGAATTATTGTTAAATTAGCAATATTTCTATATTATTATTCACTTTTAAAGAATAATTTTATAGTATTATAATTTTTCATATTTCTGATAAATAGCTAAATATTTATTATATGATTCATAATATATTACTAAATATTATGATTTAGATCTTTTAATTATTGATGAGTACTTATGATTGTTGTTGGTGTTTAGTTATGGATGATTATTATTTTATGAAAGAAGCTATTAAAGAAGCAAAAAAGTCTCTATCTGAAGGAGGAATTCCAATTGGGTCTGTTATTGTTGATGATGATGAAATAATAGCTAGAGGTCATAATAAGCTTATTCAAAATAATTCAGCTATTTTACATGGTGAAATGGATGCAATAGAAAATGCGGGTAGGTTAGAAGGATCTGATTATAAAAAACTTACATTATACACCACTCTTTCCCCATGCCCAATGTGTTCTGGAGCTGTAATATTATACAACATTCCTCGAGTTGTTATTGGGGAAAATATTACTCTTCAAGGTGGAGAAAATCTACTTAAAACCAATGGTGTAGAAATCATTGATTTAAAAATGGATGAAGCAAAAGAACTTCTTGAAGATTATATTAAAAAGAATCCCGATATATGGGAAGAAGAATTAGAACGAGTTGGATCAAAAACAACTGTTAAAGTTTAATGTTTGATTATTTAACATTTAATCATGAAAAAATTTGGCTGTGCAATAATTATTTTTTGTAAAAATAGATATCTAATTAAAATAAATTAAAATATTTGTAAGTCATTAATACATAATTTTTATAAAAAATAAATGTTTAAAATAGTTATAATTAATAAATAACTCATATTAATTAGTTAAATTGAATTAAAAATAGTTTAAAGGATAATAAAAATTAAATGTTTAAAAATAACTATTTTTAGT
>NZ_LWMT01000201.1 GCF_001639265.1 Methanobrevibacter filiformis | reverse complement strand
AGTACAAATGCTCTTAATGTTTCCTTCGAATTTTTAACAAAGCCTATTAAAAATTTTTCATCATCCTCATTAAACTCAAAACTTCGCCTTGACATGTATATTATATATAACTTAATAATAAATAAACTTATCTCAAATATTAACTTGTCTTGACACTATGTTCAATTTTTGTTTTTCAGCTTCTTTTTTTTAATATTTTCTTTTTTAGATTCTTTTAAGCATTTATTTATTATCATGTTTTCCATTACTCTCATTTTATATGTTTCCTTCGATAATTATGATTATCTTATAAAAATATATTTTGGCTGTGCAATAATTATTTTTTGATTCTTTTTAGTTATGCTTAGTTTTAAATATTATGGGGTGTAATATATTATTAGTGTTTTTTAGTTTTTGTTGAGTTGGTGTTTATGGTTTTGCATGAAGATAGTATTGGTCAGGTGTTTTTACTTCCTTTGAATTTGAGGGACTTTATTCCAGATAATCATATTTGTTTTTTTATTGAGGAATTGGTTAGTCGGTATGATTTTGGTGATTTGCATTCTAAATATGCGGATACTCCAGGTAAGAAAGCTTATTCTAGGAGAATGCTTGCTAGAAATATTCTTATGGGTCAGATTGATGGTATAA
>NZ_LWMT01000200.1 GCF_001639265.1 Methanobrevibacter filiformis | reverse complement strand
ATTACTTCATTTGCTGTTACATTTGCAATATTTTCTATTGTTCCTGAACTAGCTATTATCACTTCAATTTTAAGCGTAACCATTTCATTAACATTTAATGTTCCAATATTCCATAATCCTGTATTATTATCATAGGTTCCTCTTGAAGAGGCGTAATTGAAGTAGATTAATTTAGAACCTAATATGTCATATACACATACATTTGTTCCATTATCTAAACCATTATTTTTAACCGTTATTGTGTAGTTAACATGATCCCCTACATGAGCTGTGTCAAATCCTACTACATCAGATACTTTAGTAATGTTTAAATTAACTGCTGGTATTACATTAATTGTTACTGTTGAGTTTATATCTGGATCAACAAGCGTTTCAATAGCTGTTAGATTACCTGCAGTATTGTTTAGTGTTCCTGACTTAATAGCTTGAACAAACATATGGAGTGTTACAGTTACTCCAGGTCCAATATCCCCAATAGTCCAAAGACCTGTTGTGCTATTGTATGAACCTCCAGTTGTGTTCAAAAGTTTAAAACTCTCATTAAGTAAATCAGTGAAAGTAACATTAGATGCAAAATCAGCCCCATTGTTAGTTATATTTATTGTGAAGTTAATAGTACCATTATTTGAAACATT
>NZ_LWMT01000199.1 GCF_001639265.1 Methanobrevibacter filiformis | reverse complement strand
TTAACTCGACATGATTCTTTGAATTTATTATCCTTCATAAAATTGAATAAAGATTGAATTCTCTCCACTGACCCACACAACATAAAAACCACAACTTTATCATTCGTTATTTTTTGTATTAACATATAAAATACAAGTGTTTGATTAATTAATAGTGCGTTTTAGTATATAAAGTTTTTTATAAAATAAGAGATAGATTTTATATAATGGTTTTGTTTTTATGGTTTCTGATAGTATGTTGTATAGTTGTAGTTTACCTGATGAAGAGTATTCGATTAGTTTGTTTAGGAAGATACGTTGGGCTGATGGAGTTTTTTGTCCAAAATGTCATTCATTTCATGTGGAAAAAAGAGGACCTCAAGGAAGAATTCATAGATATCAATGTAAAAATTGTGGGAATAATTTCAATGATTTCACAAACACAATATTTCATAGAAGCCAAGTTCCGATTGGCATAATATTTTATATATTATTTAATATGAATAAAACCACAACAGCACTAGCAAAAGAAACAGGACACACAAGACTAACAATATCAAGAATAAAAAACATGCTAAAAGAAAAATAAGAATATAAACAAAAAACATCACAACATTACACACTACATATCTAACATGAAAAATCCTTAACTTAACAGCTGTG
>NZ_LWMT01000198.1 GCF_001639265.1 Methanobrevibacter filiformis | reverse complement strand
TTGATAATAAGTGTGTTCAGGATTTAATCAATGAATTAAATGGGGAATTTAAATCTGAAAAAGGAAGAAAAGCTATTTCACGTTTATTACTTTTAGGAGCGATTAGTTACGGAATTTTAGTTGATGAATATAGAACAGATAAAATAGCTAGTTTATGCAAAACAGATATAATATTAAAAACATTTCTAAATGGTAAAACACCATCATCCACAACATTAAGCAGATTTTTATCAAACAGCAACTATATTACCATTAAAAAAATATTTCTACACACATTACTCGTTTTAAATGACCACAATATTCTAAAATTTCTCCATATTTTCATTGACGGTACTGATGCATTAATTAAAGGATCTAAACACTACACTATCACACGTGATGAATTAAAAGCTTTAAAACTAATGAAAAAATGGAATTTACTGCACAATAAAAGTAAAAATTCAATCCGAAGAATTAAAAAAGAACTAAAAATCAAAGAACAAGAATATGAAGAATATCCTGACGTTTTAGAAAGTATACAGATCATTAGAAAAAGAATCATGCTTTACAATAAAAATATGTCCCAACGTATAAATGAATTTGAAGATCGATTTGAGGAAATAGATAATGATTATGTTAGTATTACATTTCCTGAAGCTGTTATGATGCCT
>NZ_LWMT01000197.1 GCF_001639265.1 Methanobrevibacter filiformis | reverse complement strand
ATCTTCATGCAAAACCATAAACACCAACTCAACAAAAACTAAAAAACACTAATAATATATTACACCCCATAATATTTAAAACTAAGCATAACTAAAAAGAATCAAAAAATAATTATTGCACAGCCAATATAGTTAAAAGAAACAAAATCAGAAATGTGGATTTGTTAGACCGCATAATACAATTTTTAGTAGCTAACACAGGACAACTGTTTTCTGCCAACAGTATTGTTAAATATTTAAAGAAAGATAGAATTAAAGTGTCTGTAAACACTATTTATAACTATATTTCTTATACTGAAGAAGCTTGCTTGATTAATAAAATTAAAAGAGAAAATTTGCAAGGGAAAAAAATTTTAAACCATGCAGAAAAATACTACTTAGTTGATTTAGGATTCAGACAAGCGATTTACGGAGAAAGTGATCAAGGACAATTATTAGAAAATATTGTATGCAATGAACTAATTAGACGAGGATACAAAATAACAATAGGAAAATTTAAAGAAAAAGAAGTAGATTTTGTATGTAATAGGCTGTGCAACGATTATTTTTTGTAAAAATAGATATCTAATTAAAATAAATTAAAATATTTGTAAGTCATTAATACATATTTTTTATAAAAAATAAATGTTTAAAATAGTTATAATTAATAAATA
>NZ_LWMT01000196.1 GCF_001639265.1 Methanobrevibacter filiformis | reverse complement strand
AATTATATTTAGCCTGTAAATACATGATTTTAAACATTAAAGTAACATCATGATGTGGTCTACCTCTGCACTGGTGATTGTACATGGATTCCAGTATTGATCTATATATTTCACAATTCAGCATATTCTTATGTTCTTTCAATTCTAACAACTCTTCATTTTCATTATTCATAGAGTTAAGAAGAAAAAGAGTCTTAAAATGATTCACACTTTCTCCATCATCTAATGCGCGAACCATTCTTTCCAAATCACAACACAAAAGCTCTTTATTAAAAGGACTATTAATATTAAAATTAAGACCTTCCTTCCACAAATCACTAAAATCCCCACGAACAACAGACCTCAAATAATCAAAATCAACACTAAACTTACCACTACTCTCCCAAACATTCAACTTCTTCAACACAAACCTAAAACACTTACGAATACTACTATTAAAACTCATAAAAAAATATATAAACAATCAAACATAAATAAAAATACCAAAGAAAAAAAATAATACATATAAAAAGAAAATTATTAAATACGAATCCTCGTTTATTTATTATTAAGTTATATATAATATACATGTCAAGGCGAAGTTTTGAGTTTAATGAGGATGATGAAAAATTTTTAATAGGCTTTGTTAAAAATTCGAAGGAAACATTAAGAGCATTTGTACT
>NZ_LWMT01000195.1 GCF_001639265.1 Methanobrevibacter filiformis | reverse complement strand
TAGACTGAAGTCTAATATGCCAATAGCTATTACTTTAGGTAATTCTTGATATTTGTCTCCAGAATCTAAATTAACAACGAATTCTCGGCTCCAGTAGTACAATAATCTTTTTATCATGTTGTATTCATTAGCTAATTGTACCTCGATTTCTATTTTAGTTCCATCTGCTGTTTTTGCTCTAACATCTAAAACACAACTTTTATCTCCTAAAACATCTGGAGTAATTTCTGTATTTTCAACAATCTCAATAGAAGTTAAAACATCATTATTAGTTCGAGTTAAGACTGCATTGAGGAAAGATAAAAGTTGCTCTTCATCTCCTTGCTTACCCATGTACTCTAAGAATAGATAATCGTTTAAAGGGTTAAAACGTTCTCCATTTTCTTTTTTCATGTAATTATTCTCCTTAAAAATTTATTAATAGTGGAGAAATAATTAGTTAATCAGTACAATGAATATATAATAAAAATATATAATCACTAACATTTAAATTTAACTTAAAATTTTGTATAATCAAATTATTACTAATTGATATAATAATATGAAACTAACCAAATATCACCACTACAACTAATAGTAACATAGACAATATTAATAAATATTGCTTATACATGATGTGATAACTATTATTAGTTTGAAATAATTCAATACAATAAAATAAAAC
>NZ_LWMT01000194.1 GCF_001639265.1 Methanobrevibacter filiformis | reverse complement strand
GTTACCCACGATTTTGTAACTGATTAGTATATTAAGTTTTATGTCGAAGAGAGCTAGAATATAGAATTTTTCTCCATTAATTTTAATATATTGCTCGTCATACCCATAGTTTCCAGAATAAACTATTTTCCGACTGTTTTCACGTTTTAAATTACTGTAAAATTTATTAAGATAGTTGAGAGTGCTTTGTCTGGATGGAAATGCATTATTTACAATTCCATTAAGTAGAGATATGTTATTTAACGATAGATGCGATAGGTAGTTCACCATAATGCCTAATGATTGGACTTTGTTGGTGTAATTACTATTTTTATCAACAAAAGGTTCTAATGGTGTTTGATGTGTTTTTCCACATTTCCTACATTTGTAAATTGTGGATTCTATTTTTTGATTTTTATTCAGATTTCTAAGACCATAATCATGTATTTTAAATGAGTCTGAACCACAACATTCACATTTAAAATCACTATTATCGATGTAACGACATTTAAGACTCCTACCTGTCATTTCTTCCAATGTTTGATGATATATTGGGTCTACACGATTATCTAAATATAATATTTCTTCTTCTATCACAACTCTCTTGGAACCATCAGCATTATATATTTTAACATTCAAATTATTACTTGGAGGAAGTTTGTTTTCTCTTTGCATAGATTTAACTATATTCTTCCTCCATT
>NZ_LWMT01000193.1 GCF_001639265.1 Methanobrevibacter filiformis | reverse complement strand
AAAATTGTCTTTTCTTCTTCTTTTATTGTTAAATAACCTGTTTGTAGTAGTGCTGTTGTGAAGTCTAAGTTTTCGAGTTTAAAGCTAGGGAATGTTCCTGAGAATGTGGCACTTTTATTTACTAAGACTTCCTCTTCCACTCCTTTTTTATCAATAAGATCTATAAGTAGTTTTGGTGTTCCTGTATCAAACCAATAGTTATTGAATCTACCATTGTTGAAAAATTCAAGAATTGAAAATGGATTATATAAGAAGTTCTTGCCATCCCAGGAATAACCATCATACCATTTTTTAATTAAATCAAGTATAATTTCTGGAGAAACATCATTGTTTTCACTGATTTCATCAATATATTCTTTGAAGTTCTCTTCAAGATCTTTTTGGGTATAACCACAGATGTTAGCGTATTTTGGGTTAATTGTAATGTCATCTAAATTGTTAAAGTCTGAAAATATTGAAGTTTTAGTGAATTTACTGATACCTGTTACAAAGATAAAATGGATATGCTCATCATTTGGTTTTAAAACCTGATAAAAACTTCTTAAAACATCACGATTACCTTTAGCTATTTCAATATCATCTAAATGACTACTAATAGCTTTATCATACTCATCTATTAAGATAACAACTTTTTTACCATATTTTTCATGTATTCTAATGATTAACTCTGTAAATTTACT
>NZ_LWMT01000192.1 GCF_001639265.1 Methanobrevibacter filiformis | reverse complement strand
ACCTTAACAACACTCACATTAACATTATTACTCACATTAATAGTTTCATTATCAGACCCATTATCCTCATTAGTGTTATTCTGATCCACAGACACACTCGCAATGTTAATAACTGTACCATTACCAATAATAACAACAGTAATACTCAAAGCAACCGTTTCACCAGCACCAAGAGACCCAATAGACCAAACACCAGTAACATTATCATAAGAACCATTACTACCTACAAAACTCAAAACACTAGCATTCAACAAATCAGTCACAAATACACCAGTAGCATTACCAGAACCGTTATTAGCCACAGTAATAGTATAAGTAATAACATCACCAATATTCGCAGCTCCAGTAGTATTAGAAACCTTAACAACACTCACATTAACATTATTACTCACATTAATAGTTTCATTATCAGACCCATTATCCACGTTAGTATTATTCTGATCCACAGTCACACTCGCAATGTTAATAACTGTACCATTACCAATAATAACAACAGTAATACTCAAAGCAACCGTTTCACCAGCACCAAGAGACCCAATAGACCAAACACCAGTAACATCATCGTAAGAACCATTACTACCTACAAAACTCAAAACAGTAGCATTCAACAAATCAGTCACATATACACCAGTAGCATTACCAGAACCGTTATTAGACACAGTAATAGTATAAGTAATAATATCACCA
>NZ_LWMT01000191.1 GCF_001639265.1 Methanobrevibacter filiformis | reverse complement strand
AATAGATATTCAATGAAAAACATAGACAACAAATAAAAAAAACTACAAAAAATAATTTACAATCTAACCACAACTAAGAAAATTCACTGTCATCCATCAACTGAAAAATTAATTATTGCACAGCCAATAAAAGAAAAATTATTCCTTATATCACTATCTTTATTATAAATTCCTTCATTTAAAGTCAAAGTATCATTTGACTGACCATTACTATTTATTGTAGCTATTGCACTATTAATTCCTCCAGCATCACCAGGATTTAAAGTATAATCTGCAGCACTTACACCAGAAACTAAAAACATAATAGATAATACAATAGTTAAAAAATACAATGATCCTCCTAAAATCAAACCATTATTAAACTTCATAAAAAAACACCCTTTATTACCCTTATCCATTTATTAATCTTTTAATACATCCAAAATACTCATTATTCTTTTATAATTTTTTAAAATCAAAAATATTTAAATATTAAATAATAAAATATGAAATTACAGAAAATTATACCATATATAACCATATTAATCAATATTAAGAGAATTAACTATATATGCATTATATATAGCGGTTTAACATTTCCTAATTATATATTCATAATAATTAATACTATTACTATATATTGATATATGTAATATATATATTTAACTATTCATTATAATATAAACTATTCAGTAAATATGAATATTAATATATATATATATATATATATATAAAAACTATTGAATATTATAGAAAAATTTTGAGTATTTCATAATAGAATAGTGCTAAAATATGAATACAATGATAGCAAACTCATTAAAAAGCATTGAATAGAAAATAAAAGAAATTTTATAAGGAAAAAAACAAAATAGTTTACAATAATTTACAGTTTTAAATGAAGCATGTATCTTAATAAAATAGTGATATAAGATGATATAAGAATAAGAATACTTATTCCTTCATTTATATCAATATAATTTTTAATAAAAAGATCATATTTAAAAAGTAAAAACAGGAATTTTAATATAATCTTGTCATTTCTCATTGATGACACCATTATTTTAATTTTATTGATAATTTTTTTACAATTATTCTGTCATCTATTGTTGATGACAATGATGCATATGTACATCAATTATTTTTTAAAAATAGATATTTAATTAAATTAACTAAAATAGATTAAAATCTATTTAAACTATTAATATTATAATTTTTTATTAAAATATTATATTATAATATTTAAAATTAGTAAATAGTTCGTATTAATTGTTTAAAATTAAATTAAAAGAGTTTAAAAAATAATAAAAATTAAATATTTAAAAAGAATTAATTAAATATTCCATTAAAGACAATTGAATTTAACGATTGTGTCAAAATTTTGCCTCCTGAGAAAAATTGTATTACAAATATATTATAAAATTCATACTACTTTATTAATACACTATGATTCAAAATCCTGACCAATCTACATTGAAATGTTAAAAAATTAATTTAAGAGATATATTTTGACATAATCTCATTATCAATGCTTAGAACCTAAATACTGTATTAAAATGTGATAATAATTAGTATGCATTTTATAGTAAAATGTAATATTAAATCTTTTCAGGAAGCAAAATTTTTACATAATCGCATAAACCACTAAATACCATCTAAATGGATCTGATCTTTTAGTTTTTCAACATCAACAACATTATCAGTTTCTATAAATCCTGATAATTCTTCCATTGCCTTAGGTACACCATTACCAAATCGTGGTAATTTATCATTTATTCTAAGCTTTTCTAATTTCTGTTCATTATTTTCATTTTCAGCTATTCCCTTTTTAATAAAATGTTCTGCTAATTCTTTTTCAGTAGTTCCAGTAGTTTTAGCTATTTTACTAAGGTGTTTAAATAAATCTGATTGTATTTTTATCATGTTAAATGTCATGAATATTAAACCTCCCTTTATTTAACAAGTTTCAGGGAAAAATAAACCTAAAATTCTTTCTTTTGCATTATACTATAAAATAGTATAAATGCCAAGCACAATGTATTCAACTATTATATTATTTATTTCATTTCCTCTATAGTACATAAAACTACTGACTATAGCTACTAGAAAAATTAATATATATAATAGATTTATATAGGAACTAGAATTTCCTACTTTTTAATTTATTGATATCAAAGACTGCAGTATCTGCTATGGTCATTACCGCCATTACGCCTGCTTGAATTGGGTCAGTTACGACTAAATCAGCTACTTCTGTTACGCCTCCAGGCATGTTTAAGCTGATTACTATTAGGTCTCTCTCTTTTTTAAGTTTTGAGATTGCGTCTGATATTTCTCCACCCATTAAGGAGCCTGCTAAAACTAATGCACTTACTCTCGGAAGTCTTGATAGTGCTTTAACAGCTTCTGCTATGTTTGATTCTCCTACAAGCGGAGTTGTATCTACACTTATTCGTTCACCTCTTATGTTGTGTCTATCTGCTTCTGTAATTGCTCCCATTGCTGCTTGAGAAACTTGAGCTCCACCTCCAAATATTATTACTCTTTTTCCATAGATGTCCTCTAAAGATTCATGTATTTGAACTTCTTGAATTGGTTCTAGTGCTTCAAGATCTTTCAATAGCTCCTCTTTATTTGTAACATTTTCAAGTTCTAAATGTATAGAACCTAAATTATTTTTTTCAATAAAAAGATGAGTATAACTAATATTAAGTCCATGAGATGAAAGTAATTTAGTTATTTGATCTAAAACTCCTTTTTTTTCTAATGTTTTTATTGTAATATTAATATCTGACACATAAACCACATGAATAAATAATTATGAAAATTAATGAAAATTTAAAAAAATTAAATGAAATTAAATGAAATTAACTAAAAATAACTAAAAATAACTAAAATTAAAATGGATCAATAAGATTAATTAAAATTAATTAAGATTGATTAAAAAGTAATACTATTTTTTATAAATAATAATATAAAAATTTTATCATAAAATATTAAATATGTAATTATTTGAAAATAAAAAATATTAAAAATAATAAGGTAAGGAATGTAATAAGAATTATTAATAATTATTATTAAAAATAATTTGTGAAGACTATGCATTTTCTGGTTTAAGAGATTCTAAATCTGCCTTTGCTTTTCTAAATAGTCTTAGGAAACTATCTTCATCTTTGACAGGAATGATGTCTAAACCCAGTTCTCTTTGAGAATCTATCCAATCTTCTGTAAAAACTGGGATTTCTATTTTTATTGGTTCATCTGACTTGTTAACCACGATAATATTTCTATATGGAAAATTTCGCTCCACAATATATCCTCCAAGACTTATAATATGCCAAGCACGAACTACAAATTTCAAATAATCACCTTTTATAATAATGTTAAAACGATAGCTAAAATTCCAAGTAATGAGGTTCCTATTACAACTGGATAAAACTGTTTATTTGTGAAAACTGGAGAAAATGCACTTAGGATACCCATTATAATTGGGAAGATTAATGCAACAGCTATATTAACTAATATTTTCCATGAAAGTAAATATGGTGGCATTCCAAGGAATAAAACTGAAAATATTGCTCCAAGAACAAACATCAAAAATCCTCTTGTTAAATATACTAACCCTCTGTATTTAGAAGCATATTCCATATAAGGACCTTCAATAACATCTGCTTTTGTTTTAAGTATTGCAAAAGGATACTCATTTAATAGTATCATGTATCCAATAAAGAAAACTATTGCTGCCACAATCCCAGCAGCTGAAAATAAAATTGGACCATGTGCTACTTGGTAAGCAACAATATCAGATAAGTAGATACTTTTAACTTTAATAACTGGTATAATTAATGCCAAATAAAGTGGGAATGATCCAAAAGCTATTAATCTAAAAGCCCTGTTTGAACTTATATCTTCAATAAATGATCTTTCACTGTCTAAATGAAGTCCTCCTTTAACTATATCTGGAAATGGAAGAGATGAAGACATTATTGATTTCGAAAGTGCTCCCATCAAAACATAACAGATTTCTTCAACTTTTAAAAGTCCTATGATAGCTATTACACTTGTAAGCACACCTGCCACATAAACTTTAGGAATCAAAAGCAACATTATAACTAATACTACTATAAAGCATACTACAGGTAAAGCTTTGTAAATACCTGGTGCTGGAGAGTTTATTTCAACATTCTCTTTAAAAGCAAACTTAATAGGTGCCATTATTCCAATACTTGTAACTGGAGGTCCTACTCTTTGCTGAATCCTTGCTTGAATGTATTTTCTCTCAATTCCTGGTATAAATGTCCCTACAATAAAAGCTACAAATATTGTACCTATTACAGCCAATATTGTATATAAAATTGTGATTTTAAACATAAAAATTCATTCCCATTACCTTATTTTCATGATAATATAATAGCTATTAGTTAATAGCTAGATAAGAATTATTTATTAATTATTTCAATAGCTCTGTCTGTACATGTGAAACATGGGTCACATTGAACAATACATAGTTGAGCATCCGTTACATGGTTTCCAATACATGCCAATTGCATTGCCCCTATATTAGACATTGAAGGTGTTCTTATTATTGTTCCTCTTACTCTACCTTCTTCTAATGCATATGAATGGTACAATGTTCCTCTTGGAACTTCAATATGACTGTGTATAATTCCAGTATCCTTCATTTCCCATGATCGATCAACTATTGATCCTTTTGGAAGATTTTTAATAGCTTGTCGGATTATACTAATTGATTCTGGTATCTCAAGAACTCTCATAAGAATATTATCTTTAACATCTCCATCATTTAATGTTATTACATTAAAATCAAATGGTTCATATTCTTTCATTGTTTCTCTTAAATCTTGATGAACGCCTGTTGCTCGTAGTGACGGACCAGTGACTTCTAATTTTTTAGCATCTTTGGCAGATATTTGACCTACACCTGTGATTCTGTTCATTACAATTGGATCTGATACAAACCTGTCTGCAAAGTTTGCTACATTTTTCTCAATTAAATCCATTCCTTCAGCTATTTTCCTGATTCTTGAATCATCTAGTTCACATCTTGGTCTTACTCCACCAATAATAGAAACCCCATATTGAACCCTATTTCCTCCAATCATTCTAAGAAGTTCCATTACAGTTTCACGAATAGAAAAGGCTCTCATTGAGAATGTTTCATGGGCTAAAACTTCACTTCCATGTCCAAGATATAAAAGATGACTGTGTAATCGCTCTAATTCTTCCATTATAACTCTAATATAACTAGCTCGCTCTGGTATTTCAATTTCAAGACCTTTTTCTGCAGTTAAAACTGAATTCCATATATGAGCATTAGAACAAATACCACATATTTTTTCTGTAAGTGCATTTGCTTTTTCTACAGGAAGTCCTTCCATGATTCTTTCTATTCCTCTATGGTTGACACCTATAGTAATTTCTGCATCTTTTACAATTTCATCTTCAACAAAAAGTCGAACTCGATATGGTTCCAATGCAGCAGGGTGAACTGTTCCAAGTGCAACTTCAGTATCAATTATTTCCTGCTTGGATTTATTCTCTTCATTCATCTATAAGCACCTTTTTAAGACACTGACCTATTAAATCAGCTATTAATAATCAATTAGCCTTTAATACATTAATAATTAATTTAATTAATTTTTAATTAAGTAATCTTGATTAAGTAATTCCTAAATAAACTAAGTCTTTTAACTTTAGCTTGTATTTAATATATTAGTACCTAAATATTGATTTTTTTAAAGTATTAATTTTTTAACACTTAATCAGCATTTAATAACTTTGGTAAAGCTGATACAACACCAGACAAGAGATCTTGTGGTCTAACAGCACATCCAGGAACCTTTGCATCAACAGGTATAATATTCTCTACTGGACCAGCTATTTCTTCAGATGGAATGTCACCATGAATATTTTTATAAACTCCACCCATTAGTGCACAAGATCCTGCAGCTATAACTGCTTTAGGATTTGGAATTGCTTCATAAATCTTTTTTAATGGTTCTTCATTTAATTTAGTTACTGGACCTGTAACAACTAAAACATCTGCTTCACGAGGGTTCCATGTTAAGAAAACCTTATATTGTTCAGCGTCGAATTTAGGTGAAAGAACACAGTTTACAATTTCTATATCGCAACCATTGCATCCACCAGTATAAACCAGCATAAGATGTATAGCTCTTGCCCTTGAAAATGATTTAAGGCTCATTAAATCCCTCTTATTTTTTAAATTAAATATGAATTATTAAGTTTATTAATAATAAATTATATTTTTATATTCTTATTAAGTTATAATTAATAATAAATTATATTTTTATTAAGTTATATCTACAATTTGTTAAGATATATTTATTAAATAATTATTAATTTATATCTACAATTATTAGTATTACTTATACTACAATTATGAGTATTGCTTATAATCTACAACTTTTAAATTATTTTTTATTTTTTAAAATTGTTTTATCAGATAAAAATTGTGAAATAAATGAAAGTTTATCATCTGAAATCTTAACAGGTTGATCCATCAGAGTTTTAAGATCTAATTTTACTTCACCTACATCATTTGGATGAATAGTGGATTTTTCACCAAATAATGCATAAACTGGACAGAAATCGTGACAATAATAACAAAATACACATTTTTCACTATTTAATTTAGGAACTTGACTTTTAGTCCATCCAGGCATTAACTCTTCAGAAACTGCTAATTCAGCCATTTCAATTGCATTTGTAGGGCAAACATTAGCACAGCCTCCACATCCAATACATGCATCAATAGCTACTTTATCAGTTGGTTGAATCTTGCCTTCCAAGATATTTTTTCTCATCTCCATATCTGTTACTCTATCACGAGCAAAAAATATCCTTTTGAAGTTCCCATAAGCTCCTTCTAACATTATTCTAATTAGATTCTTCATCAAAACACCTAGCTATTAATTATCTAACTGAATTATCTGACTGATCAAGCTGATCTTGATCAAAACGCCTATTGCTTTCAAACTCTCTTTCAAATATAAAGGCTTTTGCAGGACATGCATTTGAACATGCTGAACAGAATATGCATTTATCCATATCTACACTTACATGATCTCCATGATCAATAATCGCCTCTTCTGGACAAATTTTATAGCACATTTTACAGTTAATGCAAAATTTACTATCTATTGTATTAAAGCCACTTACAGGTAACTGTTTATACATTGTTGATGTAGGTATTGCATCTTTAGGGCAGTGTATAGCACAGGATTCGCATAATATGCATTTTTCATGGTTTACTTCAATAGTACCATGTTTAAGCAGTATTGCATCCACTGGACAGAATTCAACACATGTTCCACAGGAAATACAGCTATCTTTTACTTCACCATTCCATATAACCTTTTCAAACTTACGTGCTTCTTGGATGTCACAGGATTTAACACATTTTCCACATGAAACACAATATCCTTCAATTTCAACCTTAACTCCAACATTAGAATCTACCTTTTTAAGAGTTGAAACAGGACATTTGGCTATTGATTCATCTAAATCTCCATTATTGTACAGAGAAGAATCAAATCTAATTTTACCATTAACCAGTTTTAATGAATCGCCTTTATCATTTAAAACACATAGTCCACAGTTTAAGCATGAAACAATAGTGCCTGTAATTTCAGTTTCAGAGTGATTAATAGTAACTTTAAAATCAGATTCTGTGATTGCGTTACTTGGACAGTTTTTAAGGCAACTTAAACATAAGACGCATTTATCATGATTTATTATGCTATTTGAAATTGCATCTGCAGGACAAAGGTCTGTGCAAACTCTACATTCAGTGCAGACATTCTTCTCATCTGTTTGGACGATTATAGCATTAGTTGGACAGTAGTATTGACATCTACCACAACGTATACAGTCCTCTGTGTGAGTTAAAATGCAGTTACGAGAGGTTTCTGCTAATTCTACAATGTTTGTTCTTTTATGTGGAATAACTAAGTTAAGAGATTCTAAGAAGTTGATTTGTTTCTCTTCAAATAAGTCAAAACCATCGATTCGGGAGTTATTTGGACATGTATCAACACATAAACCACATCTTGCACAAATTCCTTTTACTATGTCTCCATCGAAGTGAATACTGTTTACAGGACATGTGAATTTACATACTCCACACCCATTACATTTAGCCCTGTCAATTACATATCCCCCATACTTATTTTTAAAAATAGCCTGATTTGGACATGCTCTGTAACAAGCACCACATGTAATACAACTAAAGGCTTTTCCGTTAATTAACCTAATAGCTTCTGTTGGGCATTCTTCAATACATTTCCCAATTCCTTCACATTTATTTGTTGATAAAAACATGGTTTACCTTCCAAATATTAATTTTCCAATTATTATACCAATAACTCCTGATATAAATCCTGTAGCTATTGGTAAATCAGTGTAATATGGATATGATCCCAGTTGCCATGCTATCACAATAGCTACGATGAGTATTACTACAAATGAGGATACATTAAAATTTATCTCACTTTTTGGATTATTTTTCATTGCAATTCCTAAAACAAAGCCTATGATGAATCCAAATAGGATTGGTCCGATTATTAGTGGTCCTAAATATATCATAATCTAACTCCATTTACTCCATTTTAAACTGTGAAAAAGCTATTACAACAGCACTTAATCCAACAAAAACCTTTAAACCAACAAAGACATTAAAGTAAGGAACAATCCCTGCATTAGTTACATCAGGATAATGAAATACATTAACAATTATATTAGGAACTAAATTATAAAAATCAGTCCCTACATTGTATAAATAAAATCCTGCAAGGAATAAACCAATGAGTCCAAGTATTACATAACTTAATGCCCCTATACTTTCAACTGCAGATATAAACTCATGGGATAACTTAATTGGGCTTTTTTCAACACCATAAACAATTACACAAAGTATAATTCCTCCAGCTATCATAGCCCCTCCTTGAAATCCTCCACCTGGTGTAATGTGTCCTCCAAGAATTGTTACAATACCTAGACACATCATCATAATAGCTGCAGGAAAAGCAAACATTTTAAGAATTGTACTCATTTATTCCATCTCCTAATTGGTTTAAATGTACAATTTAATCCACTTAAAAAAGGTTTAAATGTACTCATCTACTCACGCCACCTAAGCAATTAATAATTGTACTCATTTGCTGTCACCTACTATACCTCGTCCAAACACAAGAAGAACCACAACAATCGCAGTTATTAATATTAAAGATTCTCCAAGTGTATCATAACCTCTCCAATCAAATACTACTAATGTTATCATATTTGGAGCCATTTGAACTCCAAGAAGATTGTATACTTCACTTACTCCTGGAGTAATAAGTTTTCCAAATTTAAATATACCATCAAAGAGAGTTATAGCGAAAAGAGATGTTGCTATTGTTAATATCACATTTCTAATATTATTAGACATTAATTCGCCCCCAGTACAATATAGTAACAAGTATTGCAAGAGTTAACACTACATAAAATATCATTTTATTTAATGAATCATCTTGTTCTTTAGCAAATTTAGGCATTAAAGGCATGTTTGTAATTAAAACCAAACCTAAAGCTAAAATAAGAACAATAGTCAAAATCACATTAACATGTCTAAGCATAATTGCAAGAAGAATCAATGAAACAATTAAAGTTAACTCAGCTGCAAGATATCCAGATACATTTGTATTGGTTGTTGGATCATTCTTTAGTCGAGCTTTAACTTCTTTAAATGAATTAACAATCATCTCATAAAAATCCATTATAAAATACCTCCAACAAAGTTAAAGATTGGAGTTGTAATAAATTTAAATAACACACCTAAAACTATAGAAATTATAAGTAAAACAGCAATTGAAATTGTTGCTGATTTTGGAATGCCCTCTTCAGCTAACTCTAAATCTCTTGGCTTAGGTTTAAGATATAATGAATGGAACACTTTCGTGAATGTCATAAAAGTAACAATACTCATTATAATCATGAAAATGGCTAATTCTGGAATACCTGCTTTAAGTGCTGATTGAATAAGCATTAATTTACTTTGGAAAACATTTAATGGAGGAACACCAGCCATAGCTAGACCTCCAATTAAAATCATGATAGCTGTTTTAGGATATACTCCTATTAAACCTCCAAGTTTCCGAATATCTGAAACTTTTGTAAGATAATATATAGTTCCAAAGCCTATGAATAATAATGCTGTTATTATAATCTCATTTAAAGCTTGAAAGAGCCCAGCAGTAACTGATAGTTGAGTTCCAATACCAAATCCAAGTCCAATATATCCTAACTCTCCAACAGCTAAAAATCCTAAGATTCTTCTAAAGTCAGTTTGTGTTATTGCCATTGTAATTGACAAAATCATTGCTAGAGCTGAAAAGACAATTATAAGAATTTTACTATAAGGAATAACTGAAAATATTCTTAAAATAGCTATTCCGAAAGATACAAATACCATTACTGAAAAGGCTTGAAGTAATGCTCCTCCACTTGGTAGTGCTTTGCTGTAGATTGATGATTTTATAGTATGGAATGGTGGTAAACCTGCACTATATAGCCATCCAAAGAATATTAAGATGAATGATAGTAAAAATACTGATGAAAGTGGATTTACTAAGTTATTTTTCACTGCAAATACTATATCAGTAATATTTACACTTCCAACCATACCAAGTAAAAATCCTATACCTATAAGAAGTATTGGACCTCCAATAGAACCTAATATTAAGTATTTAAGTGCAGCTTCATAATTATCTTCTGTATTTGAAGCTAAAACTATTCCTACTTGGACAAGTGCAGCTATTTCAAAGAATATGTACATATGGAATATATCATCAGATAAAAGCATTGCTATAACTGCTGCAATTCCCATAAACATTAAAAATCCATAGGCTCCTGAAGATCTTTTCATCTCATTAAATGAGGTGAAAACAGCTAAAAATGCTACAATACCAAAGAAGAATATGAAGATCTTCTGTAAGCTTTCAAAAGAGTAGGTAATAGCTAAGTGGAAATTTGCAATTGGTGTTTGTGAAATATAGCTTGGAAGTGAGGATAAAAGTCCAGAGTTCTCTATCAAAGGAACATGTCCTCCAAAGTAGTGCAATCCATAGTTTGCAAGTAATGGAATGATTGGTACTACAATAGCTACAATAATAGCAAAGTATTTCACTGTTTTATTTTTACCATGTAATATATTTAATAGTAAAGCACAAATTATTGGAATAATAACCATCAAAGGGATTAAGTCAATCATTATTTATCACCTAAGATTTCTGATGTGGATAAAGTACCATGCTTCTTATATAAAACCATAGCTATTGCTAACATTACTGCAAGTGTACTTGCTCCAATAACTATACTTGTAAGTACTAATGCCTGAGGTAATGGATATGCAGAATTGGCAGCAAACCATTTAGCATCCATTCCAGGCATAAATATTGGAACAACTCCACCTGGTTTATATCCTAAAGTGAGTAAGAACAAATTAGCTCCTTCTTCAATGAAAGCTATTCCTATTATTTTCTTTATTATATTATCAAGAAATATTGCTGCAAATAATCCAATGATTATAAAAGCTCCTGATGTTAATAATGCCATTAACTGAGTATCAATCATTATCATCCATCCTATGAGTTTTAGATATTGCAAGAGCTAAAAAAACTGGAACAATAGCTGCTCCAACAATAGCCTGAGTTAGTGCTACATCTGGAGCAAGTAAAAACTGGAAAAGATATGCAATACATGCACCTGTTATTCCAGTTAAAATAGCCGCTTTAAGTAAATCTCTTTGTATAAGTGCGAGAACACATCCTAAAACTGCAATTATCATTACTACATATTCAATCATCTTCATCCTCACCTATTTTTAAAGTAGAAATAATGTATTTCTCATCTTTCAAACTTCGAATCTGATCATCTTGAAACTTATCTAAAGTAGAAATATTATTAGATTCATGGATTAAATGAAGCTCTTTAGTGTCAATTCCAAATGCTCTAGCTTCATTGCGACGAACTTCAGCACTATCAACATTATTATTTTCCATACTGCCATTATTATCTTCTATTCCCACAGTATTTTCATTATTTATGTTATCTAGATTACCTAGGTTATCTACATTATCTGAAGAAACAATAGAAATTTTTCTATCTTCTTCACCATAATAATAAGCATTAGCCATTGCATGAGCAACAATTGGAGCTAAAACAAAATAAATAGCTCCAAGTAATATTTGATCCATAGCTATTAATGCTAAAACACCTGCAATATCCATTATTCCAAGTATATGTATTTTTGCATAGATAATTCTATATTTATCATCATCAAGGCGAAGAATACCAATAGCAGTTATAATTATTAGTGCAGCAGAGATAAGTAAACAAATTGCCCTGATTATTTCTATAATATCTTGCAAACTATCCTCTCCTCAAAGCTACTGAAAAAGCTATTGTTCCAACAACTCCAAGAATAATGAGTGCAAGAGCAATATCCTTAGAAAATTCTATATTATAAATACTACCAACAATTACAAGTAAAATAGCTAATGCAAGAGAGAAAGTAGCACTTCCAATAAGACCCATAGCTATTGTTTTGTGAGTAGTAATCCTAATAGCAGCAATCATGAATATTATTAATGCAATTATTAAAATATATTCTGAAATTAGCAGTATATCCATCGACATCACATTCTAATATAATTATTAAGTTATGATTATTATTAAGTTATTAATAGACAAACTTTTAAAACGAGAAATCAAAGAGTTCTCCAAATTTTCTTTGGAAATAAAAGTTCGATTAAAAGTTAGTTTGTAAAATAAACATTTCATCATGAGAAATGTTTTTATTAACATTCAGACACTGATTTCGCAAATCTCGTTGCAAGATGCAATCTGATTTACTTACATTTGAGATTTACTTACATTTGAATAGATTTTGAATAGATTTTCTATTTTTTCGAAATCAGTGCCCTATTAATTGATTTATTCTAACATCTTTTTTATATAAGGTTCAAATGGAATAACCTCATCTACACTTCTTGGAGAAATAATAGCTACTTTAATTATCTGTTTATCTGAATCTACATCAATAGATAATGTTCCAGGAGTCAAAGTTATACTATTTGCTAAAATAGTCTGAGATATTGGTCGTTTAAGCTCTGTTTCAATATCAACAATAACAGGATCAATTTTACCAGTGATAGATCTTATAGATGTGTCAATAGTAGCTTTAATAATTTCATATATAAGTACTAAGAAATATAAAATTCCATAGTAAAATCTAGTTAAAAACATTATTGAGATCTCCATTTAAATATAATTTAATAGTAATAAAAGCATTTCTTAAGTTTAGAAATGCTTATTTTATGAAATAATTTTGAAACTTAAGTTTAGAAATGCTTATTTTATGAAATAATTTTGAACAAATTTAATTTATTAAGTTAATTAAATGAATTATAACAATTAAATGAATTATAACAAATTTATAATACTTAATATAATGATTAATAAATGATTATTTCTAATTAAAATGAGATAACCAATATTAATACAATAACATAGCATTTATTATAAATATTTTGAAAACATCTTTAGTATTAATAATTTAACTAAATAAGATATTAATTTTTCATTAAATCATCATGATTAATAATTAAAATAATATTTAATTAATGCAATATTTAAATATTTGTAAATACAAATGATTTTGAAATATTTCGAAATGTATTAAAATTTAGTTATTATCTACTAAATCATAAACTAAAAGGTAATTTAATAATATTCAGGAAGTTAAGAATAAATGGAATAGCTAAAAGAATTATAATAAAACTTACACCAATTCCAAACTTTTTCCTAAATATTTTAGATGAATGAGGTTTCAAAAGTTTAATACCTGCAGGAGTAAATGAATCCAACGCAATATGACTTAAAACACCCATAATTATAAAAATGAATGCAGTAATCAAATTAATTTCAAATATAGGAAATAGCATTAAACCTGCAAAGAATAAGCCTAAAATTGGGAGTATAATCCTTTTATTAATAAACAGAAATGTTAAAAATATTAATATTACAGCTATTGCAAATATAGAGCGAGCATTTGGAGTAAAAAAATTAAGTGAATCAATTAAATAATACCCTGCAATAAATGCAACAAAAATTAAAATACTTAAAATAGCTATTCCAATAAGTGAATGAGTAAATCCTCTATGATTTGAAAAATAAAATATAATTGCAAGAAATATTATTATTACACCTAAATAAAAAGGCAGTTTCAAAAAATACAACCCAATAGCAATAGCTATTCCACAAGCAACGATTCTATAAACATTCTTCTCTTTTATTTTATGATCAAAATCAGGAATATTGGCCCCTATAACTGCAAGCAAAATATATATAGGGTTTACAATATAAATTAAAGCTAAGATAGCTGCAAATACTGTGTGAAATTTATAGGAAGGCATTGAACCACGTTATATTCTTTAAATAAGAATAATTAAATTATTTAAATACTAAATTCAAATATTAACTTAAAATAATCGATTTAATTAAAATAATTATCTAAATAAATTATTTAATTAAATTTATTCTTAATTAAAATATATTATTACAATAAAATACCTTTTTTCCTAGAGAGCATTTGAAAACTAATATTTATACACTGATTTCGCAAAATAGAAAATTTTGCAAAATCTCCCATAAGTACCTAAATCAGTTTTTATAGCTTCAAAAAGGATTTTGAAAAAATTTTTTATTTTTTCGAAATCAGTGTTAAAATTTATACACTGATTTCGCAAAATAGAAAATTTTGCAAAATCTCCCATAAGTACCTAAATCAGTTTTTATAGCTTCAAAAAGGATTTTGAAAAAATTTTTTATTTTTTCGAAATCAGTGTTAAAATTTATACACTGATTTCGCAAAATAGAAAATTTTGCAAAATCTCCCATAAGTACCTAAATCAGTTTTTATAGCTTCAAAAAGGATTTTGAAAAAATTTTTTATTTTTTCGAAATCAGTGTTAAATTATTTCTTATTACTCTTATCTTTTTTATTACCCTCATTTTTCCTATAATGATCTATTTCTTTTAAAATTGTGTGAATTTCTTCAATTTTAATTTCAACTTCGTTGAATCGTTTATTAAAGTTTTTCCAGGTTTCTCTTTCAATTTTTCTTGCATATATTGAAGATATTGCAGCTATTAGTACACTGTAAATTAAAATTCCGCCTAGATTAATATAAATCCTATTATTCGCCCAATAGACGATTCAGGAATTATATCTCCATAACCTACAGAAGATATTGTTACAACAACATACCATAAACTATCAGAAAATGTGGAAACAGAAGGATCATAGAGAAAAAAAGTTATACTAGCACAAATAACTAATACTAAAATAGCTAGGACTAATTTATCTAAATAAGTATGTTTAAGAAAATTTGAAAAGATTTTAGTATCTTTTTTAAGCAATATTAAAATTCTACCTATTCTTATAAATCTAATTAACCTAAAAATAAGTGTAAGGCTAGATCCACCTAAAATATGTAAAGATATAGTTATAATATAGTCTGGAATCATTGCAGGAATGTAATACCAATTATGATTTAAATATTCTTTTTTATCTTTAGAATGTTTTAGATCATAGATAAACTCAAAAAAAAGTATTAAACAAACTATAAAATCAAAAAAAGATACTAGTAAAACATTATTAAGTGAAAGATCAACAAACATTATGAAAATCAATGATATTGAATCTATTAATATTAAAACAAGTATGAATAATTCAATTAGTGCCCTATTTATTTTCAAACTATCGCTCCTATGAACAATATTGCTTTTGACTTTATTTTTTTAAAAATATTTGCAAAATATCTAAAAAGGATTAGATAATATTAAAATACTCTAAATAACTAATCATTTGTGCAAATGAGCGTGTAAAGCTTAGCTCATCTGCATACCCATTAGGAGAAAGGACTTCACAGGTTACTGCAGGAATTCCCAACATATTACATTCATCTTCCAATGCTCCTTTATAAGCTGAACCTGCTTTTTCATAAGATATTACTTCTGAACCAACATACTTAGATATGTGTTCTCCAATTGTGTAGCTCTCGTAAGAAGGCTCTAAAGCACAGAATATTCCTTCTCTGCCTGGATTAGCATTAGGTGCTGTTGAATGAAAATCTCCAACTGAATCAACTTTAAGTTCTTGAATCTTCTTTAAAATCAGATTACTAATTGATCCTTCCTTGTTTGCAGACCTATTAAGATCCATTGAATTGAACCATCGGGAATTGTCCATTGTAGATTTAGGTGCTGAAAAAGGGATTACATATACAGTTCCATTTAGTTTAGTTTGTTTAAGTTTGTTTATTAAGTAAACAGAAGCTATTTGAGGTGGAATTTCGTTACCATGTATTCCTGAGACTATCATCACAGTAGGCTCATTTGGATCCCCTGAACCAAATTTAAACAAAGGAGTTCCTTTGACAGATTCCTTTAAAACATATTTAGATAAATCAGATTTTGGAATATTTTGAAAAACATGGTTATTAGCTACAATAAAGCCTCCAGATTCTAAGGATATGAAATTAACATCCACATTTGGAGAGACAATATTAAAATCATGATTTTCTTCCTCTCTCAAAATATTTCTTTTATTTTCAAACATTAAAACACCCTTATCTAATTATAACCTATAGTGTATAGTAATAAACATTGTTTATTCAAAAAAGATTATACGGATAAATTAAAATATTAAACTAATAAATTAAAATATGTAGTAATAATGAACAAACATTAATAATTCATCATAATTCATATAATAATTTTATTGTAGCATTATTATATATAGTTATTGGTTAACTTTAATTTAAGAACTTAAATTAGAAAAAATTTAATTTAAAGATAATAAAAGAACTTAAAAGCTTAAATTTTTTCAAAAGCTTCTTTATGATAAGTAGAAGCTAATTCCTTCTGATTTTCTTTTGAGAACAATCTTAGCTTTTGTGCTCTACATGGATAATGTTGAACTTTAAATCCTGCTTCTTGTGGAAGTTTATCAATGTCAATAGATTTATTTTTATATTTTTCCTTTATAAAATCAGCTACAAAGAAAGTTGCGCCGCAAAGAGATGATCTAACAACTTTAATATCATTTAACTCACCATTCGTGGAGATATCTAAATTAACCTTAGGTTTTCCAAATTTTACTGCAAATTCATCAAATATTGGATTCCCATTTTCCTCAATATCACACATTATATACGGAAAAACAACATTATCATATTTTATCTGATTTTTAAATCCTTCACCTTTCCATGAAGCAACTATAATCCAATCCACATAGCTATGAACTTTTTTTACTATTTCATGAACTAAATCAATATGGAGAACATATGAAATTATTATATTTGCTTCCTTTAGCTTGTTAAGTGTAATTTCAGGTATTTCAATCTCATCATCAATAAGTTGATCGTTTGGTGGTTCCAATTGTATAAATTCTGTTTCAAATTCTGTTTTTACAGTGTTATATGTTCTATCTCCATAGATACCATCTGATACAACAATAATCTTTAACATTATTTCTCCAAAATTAAATAGTTAACTTAAATTATACAGTTAATTAGTTTTATAAATTAAATATTAATATATAATAAATACTATATTAAAAATGTCAGTAATTAATTATATTTATATATAATATATTAGTTAGTGTAAAATTGGTAATTAAAATAAATTCCCATTATTATATTCAAAAATTGTTATTAAAAAGTATTATTAATTTAAAAATTATTATAAAAGAATTATAAAGTGATTATATGGATAAAGTTATTCTTGCATTTAGTGGTGGATTAGATACAACTGTTTGTGTTAAATTACTTGAAGAAAATTATGGTTATGAAGTTATAACCGTTTGTGTAGATGTAGGTCAGCCTAAAGAAGAAATCGAAAGAGCTGAAAATGTTGCAAAGAAAATTGGTGTTTTAAAACACATTACAATTGATGCGAAAGATGAATTTGCAGAAGATTATATTACAAAAGGAATTAAATCAAATGCAGTTTATGAAGGCTATCCATTGAGTACAGCACTTGCACGTCCTTTAATAGCTATAAAAATAGTAGAAGTAGCTGAAAAAGAAGGTGCGACAGCTATTGCACATGGATGTACAGGAAAAGGAAACGATCAGTTTAGATTTGAAAGTGTAATAAGAGCAAAGTCTGATTTCAGAATAATCGCACCAGTTCGTGAATTGAACTTAACAAGAACAGAAGAACAAGAATATGCTAAAAAACACGATATCCCATTATCCTCTGATAAATTATACAGTATAGATGAAAATATTTGGGGTAGATCCATAGAAGGAGACCTTTTAGAAGACCCTATAAATGAACCAGCCGAAGATGCATACCTCTGGACAAAATCAGGAGTAGATGCAAAAGACGAAGTTGAAAAACTAACTATTGAATTTAAAGACGGAGTCCCCATAGCTATTAACGATGAAAAAGCAAAGTTAATTGATTTAATAGCTAAAGCAAATAAAATAGCTGGAGACCATGGAATAGGCAGGATTGACATTATAGAAAACAGAATGGTTGGTCTTAAAAGCAGAGAAGTCTATGAAGTCCCAGGAGCAACATTATTCATAGCTGCACACAAAGCATTAGAACAATTAGTCTTAACAAAAGACGAATTAAGGTTTGCTGAATACATAAGTACCGTATACGCAGATTTAGTATACAGTGCCCTATGGTATGAACCTTTAAGAGAAGATCTCGACCAAGCAATCGATAACATGCAAAAAAGAGTAACTGGAAAAGTCAATCTTAAAGTTTACAAAGGAAATATATCTACCATTGGAAGAACATCTAAGTACAGCTTACATGACCTTGAACAAATCAGTTTTGAAGATAAAGAAAACGATCAAAATGAAATTGAAGGTATGATTAAACACCACGGTATTCAAGCAACATTATACCAAAGATTAAACAAATAAATACGAAAATAATTTGAAGAAGTTAATAAAAATTAACAATCTTCAATATTTCTCATATTTTTAATTAATTTTACTTAATCTTACTTAATCTTACTTAATTTTACTTAATCATTTTTACTTAATCTTAATTAATATTAATTAATTCTCTTTTAATAATAAAAAAAATGTAGCTATTCAATTTATGATATTTAAAATAATTTATATGACATATACTTCATATTACTATTTTTAATTTTTTACGCAATATTAGAATCTAAATCCTATTTACCAGAAGTACTGTTTCTTAAGTCAATACCACTCAAATCATGAAGCTTATTTTCCATGATAGAATCCATATTACTATAAATTGTTTCCCTATCTTCTTTTGAGAAAAGTTTTAAAGAAATTTTTTCACTTTTAACCTTACCTACATAAACAAGTTCAAGAACTGAGAAATTTTTCTCTATGGATAAGTCACGTAACTGTGAGAAGTAAGTAACCTTCTTATTGAACTTTGATTTAAATTCAAATGAATCATTGTTTATTTTAATATAGTAAGCAGAAAACAAGTTAGGAATCAACTTTAAAAGTATTAAAAAAACTATTATGCTAATTACTATTAAGAAATAAACTGATAAATGATTATAATAATAAATTATAAGCAGATAACCAGTTATTACAAGTAGAACCAACAAAATATAAATAGACAAAACTATTTTGCTTTCATTATACACTCTGTTTTCCACAATATCACCAACTCTAAAAACCATTCACTTAAAACATTTAAATAAAATTATTATAATTACTTAATAAATGGTTACATGTTAATAAATATTATTATATTTATAATTAATAGTTAATAAAGTCTACTATTTTAGTATACAAAATGATATTAAATCCAAAGAACAAAAAACTAATTTTAAAAATATTAATTATATACATTGAATTGGAAAAATTTTCTATTCTTAATCTTTTAAATTGAAGATTTTCAATGTTAGAAAAAGATTTTTTATCTTTTTTTGTTTTCTTAAATTCCTAATTCAATGCATAAATATTAGGATAATATGACAAATAATAAATTAATAAGCAATAAAATAAAGAAATTTAAAGAACTAATAGAAAATTCTGAAAATATCCTGTTCTTTGGTGGTGCAGGAGTGTCTATAGAAAGTGGAATTCCTGATTTTAGAAGTGAAAAAGGTATTTTAAAACAATAAGCAAATATGGAGTTAGACCTGAAGAAATATTAAGCCATAGCTATTTTTAAAGAATCCTGAAACATTTTATCAATATTACAAAGAATTCATAGTACATGCAAATGCTAAACCAAATAATGCCCATATATGTATTGCTAAGTTAGAAAAACAAGGAAAGCTGAAAGGAATTATAAGACAAAATATTTATTAATACAAAATATTTATTAATAAAAGTGAAACTAACTATGATACCTATGCAAATTTAATTTAACTTCATATAATAAGATTTTGCGAAATCAGTGTCTTAAAATATTGTTTAATTCAATTTCAAAACTTTTAAAAGTTTGATTAAATATCATTATAATAATATTATGATTTTAATGATTAATATAATTTTACTTTTTAACAATAATTGGTTTAATTTTAACTAATAATTCAATTAAATCATTATTATCAAAAAGTAAAATTCATTTATATCTTCAAAATTTCTAAAATAATATGTGAGCTTAAGCTATCATAATAGAACTGATGAATAAAGCATTGATGCATTTATAGCTATTTTCTATTATTTATGTTTTATTTTATTAAATTTATTAAATAGAGCATTACATGAGAATATTCCTAATTAAGGATAATTAAGGAGGCTATTATATAATGAGGATTCGTATTTAATAATTTTCTTTTTATATGTATTATTTTTTTTCTTTGGTATTTTTATTTATGTTTGATTGTTTATATATTTTTTTATGAGTTTTAATAGTAATATTCGTAAGTGTTTTAGGTTTGTGTTGAAGAAGTTGAATGTTTGGGAGAGTAGTGGTAAGTTTAGTGTTGATTTTGATTATTTGAGGTCTGTTGTTCGTGGGGATTTTAGTGATTTGTGGAAGGAAGGTCTTAATTTTAATATTAATAGTCCTTTTAATAAAGAGCTTTTGTGTTGTGATTTGGAAAGAATGGTTCGCGCATTAGATGATGGAGAAA
>NZ_LWMT01000190.1 GCF_001639265.1 Methanobrevibacter filiformis | reverse complement strand
ACTATGGAGAACTATGAAAAATATACTACATAGAAACCCCATTCCAGATATTGAATACCTAAAAAAGGAAGTGGTTAAATTATACTACGAATTAGTTGATGAAATATCTTTTGTCGAAAATTGGATAAGTGAATATATTGTCAAAAAATAGGTATCATACTATAGTACAAATTAAATTTTGTGGTCTGTCAATGAGTATTTCATGAAATAATCATTTCAAGTAAAAATGCAAGTCTGAAAATGGAACAACTTCTAACATCAAACTGCGAATTTATAAGTGTAGATGTGAGTTTAATACCATTTGCTTCAGAATTTTTTCTTAATTTGATTCTATTTACACTATTTTTCTAGTGTCATTAGATTTATATAATATTATTGATAAATTGTATTTAGGGAGGATTTTGTCTTCCAGTTTCATAATATAAGATTACACTGTATTGTTCTGTAATTTTAATCTATTTCATCATTTATTTTATAATATGCATGCCATTACGAATAATTATTTTCAGTATGAATTTATAGTCTCTATAATGGATTTTAGATACCGATGGGTTATTAAAAATTTATATATATATATATAGACTGTGTCAAAAACTTCAGGGTGAACAAGTGAAAAAATTCAATGAAAAGTACAACATATACATGTAATGTTCAGTATAATTCAAAAAAAGTGAGTATAATAACATTAATTAAATGGAGGAAGAATA
>NZ_LWMT01000189.1 GCF_001639265.1 Methanobrevibacter filiformis | reverse complement strand
CAATTTACATTTTAGATTCAGGATATTACTCTAACGAAAACTTAGAAACAGCAGATAAAAATGACATAAATGCACTAATAATGCCCAAAGGAATCTCAAAACAACTTAATGACATTTACAGAGTGAATAATGGACTTAAAAAACCTCTCCGTATTGAAGAGTTAGAAAAAATAAGTAAAAAATATTTTGAAAAAGGAAATAAGAAAATCACATGTTTAAATGGTGAAATATTACCATTAGAGAACATTAAAGAGATAAACAGTAAATATAATCGTCAACATAACTCTAATCCCAAATACATGGAAAGATCATATAATTACTATTGCTTGTCCCATTCATCATGCCCATTTAAGGAAAAATGCTTGTGTGGTGATGGTGTAACTCCTATAAACTACAGAATCACCACACTTAAACATGAAATGATTAATAAAATGACTCAAAAACGCTATTTAACTATTTATGCTGAACGGTTCCAAACTGAAGGCGTAAATGGTTATCTTAAGCGTAGTAATGGTGTTTTAATGCTTTTAGGTTCCAATAAAGTAGCTGCAACTAATGAAATAAACATCAGAAATGCAATATATAATACCATACGAACAAGAAATCTAAAAGACACAATATACTAGAAAAAACATAAATAAACATAGTATAAAACCATACATGTCTAAATAAGTATCCCTTAGTCAGTATGCCATTTATCAAAACATAATT
>NZ_LWMT01000188.1 GCF_001639265.1 Methanobrevibacter filiformis | reverse complement strand
TGTATGAATTATGTTTTGATAAATGGCATACTGACTAAGGGATACTTATTTAGACATGTATGGTTTTATACTATGTTTATTTATGTTTTTTCTAGTATATTGTGTCTTTTAGATTTCTTGTTCGTATGGTATTATATATTGCATTTCTGATGTTTATTTCATTAGTTGCAGCTACTTTATTGGAACCTAAAAGCATTAAGACACCATTACTACGCTTAAGATAACCATTTACGCCTTCAGTTTGGAACCGTTCAGCATAAATAGTTAAATAGCGTTTTTGAGTCATTTTATTAATCATTTCATGTTTAAGTGTGGTGATTCTGTAGTTTATAGGAGTTACACCATCACCACACAAGCATTTTTCCTTAAATGGGCATGATGAATGGGACAAGCAATAGTAATTATATGATCTTTCCATGTATTTGGGATTAGAGTTATGTTGACGATTATATTTACTGTTTATCTCTTTAATGTTCTCTAATGGTAATATTTCACCATTTAAACATGTGATTTTCTTATTTCCTTTTTCAAAATATTTTTTACTTATTTTTTCTAACTCTTCAATACGGAGAGGTTTTTTAAGTCCATTATTCACTCTGTAAATGTCATTAAGTTGTTTTGAGATTCCTTTGGGCATTATTAGTGCATTTATGTCATTTTTATCTGCTGTTTCTAAGTTTTCGTTAGAGTAATATCCTGAATCTAAAATGTAAATTG
>NZ_LWMT01000187.1 GCF_001639265.1 Methanobrevibacter filiformis | reverse complement strand
GATTACCTTTAGCTATTTCAATATCATCTAAATGACTACTAATAGCTTTATCATACTCATCTATTAAGATAACAACTTTTTTACCATATTTTTCATGTATTCTAATGATTAACTCTGTAAATTTACTGGTTAAATTTTCACTTACAAGTTCTATTGAGTGTTCCATTTTTGTCATGTTAATGAAATCATTTAAAGATGTTTTTAATGTTTCAGGATTTTCATGACCTATAGTTGCAAAATCTAAATAGATTACAGGATAGTTTTGAGTCCAATCATATTTATCATAAATATATAAACCTTTAAATAGTTCTTTATTTCCTTTAAATAAGTTTTTTAAAGTGTTGGCAAGTAATGATTTACCAAATCTTCTTGGTCTTGATAAGAAGTATATTTTACCTTCATTAACCATTCTATGAATGTGTGCTGTTTTGTCAATATATGTATAGTTGTTTTCTATTAATTCTGAAAATGTTGCAACCCCAATAGGTAATTTTTTCATTATATAACTCCTTTAAATCTTAAACTGATATTTATTTATTAGTCTTATATTTAATAAATTTTTCTAATTTTAAGCAATGCTGTTAACTTTAGAAATTTTTCTTTTTATGGCTATGTCAAAAACTTCATGGTTGAGATAATTTTTCCTCTTTCTTGCTCCCATTTTATTCTTTGAAGATCTAAATAGGTTGTTATTCCTTGTTCTGTCTTGTATATTTTTTTCAGGTGTCTTGGTA
>NZ_LWMT01000186.1 GCF_001639265.1 Methanobrevibacter filiformis | reverse complement strand
ACCCCACCAAGAAAAAATAGAACCAATTGTAGAAGAAGTTTCTGAAATAAGAAAAAAATAAAGAAGCAATGTTTAATTTAAGGCAATTCTATAGAATCGATTAAATCCTTAACTTAACAGCTGTGGGATATAAATAAATTTTTCTTAGATGAATATAATGCAGAACTTTTTTTAGCAATGGATTATCTTGAATGTAATGCGAATGATTTAGAAAATTTTGCTGAAACTAATGAAACAGTATTATCTAAACTTTCCGTTGATAAAAAAAGAAAATTTGCTGATAATTTAGATGATTTTTTCAATCCTATAGGAGATCTTCCATAATTCATTGATTAGTTAATTGATACTTATTGGCTTATATTATGATGATGAAGTAATATTAAGTTAAAATAAGGATTATTATTTAGTTTATTGGGTTTTAAGTGATTTATCTTTGTTGATTATTTTTTAGTAAAGTTTAATAATCTTTGTGTTGAAATATGACTTCATGCATTAATGACTTTAATAAACTTTTTTTTATTAAGTTTTTGTGCATTTATTATGAAATTTGTATTAATAAATTAGTGCTTTTGTATGAATCATGTTTTGATAAATGGCATACTGACTAAGAGATACTTATTTAGACATGTATGGTTTTATACTATGTTTATTTATGTTTTTTCTAGTATATTGTGTCTTTTAGATTTCTTGTTCGTATTGTATTGTATATTGCATTTCTGATGTTTATTTCATTAGTTGCAGC
>NZ_LWMT01000185.1 GCF_001639265.1 Methanobrevibacter filiformis | reverse complement strand
ACTATGGAGAACTATGAAAAATATACTACATAGAAACCCCATTCCAGATATTGAATACCTAAAAAAGGAAGTGGTTAAATTATACTACGAATTAGTTGATGAAATATCTTTTGTCGAAAATTGGATAGATGAATATATTGTCAAAAAATAGGTATCATACTATATTATCAATAACATTTTGAATAGTTCCATTCACAGAACTGATAGAAACATCAGTAGCATTCGCACTACCCATGACAAAAAGAATTAATCCAAAAACAAGTAATATAGGTAAAAATCTAAATTTTAACTTAATCTCCATAAATTCGCTCCTTTCTTAAATAATTAAATGTATTAATTAATTTATTAGTTAATTTATTAGTTAATTTATTATTTAATTTAGTTATTAAATGGTTTATTTAGTATTAAGCCAGCTAATCAGATTTTATATTATTTTTAATTGTTTTTTAACAAAACAATGATTTTAATGATTTTGATAAATTAAATTATGAATAAATTTAATCTGTGGTAGCTACTTAATGATGTTAATAAAAAGTAATACCTATTTAAATATTTATATTATTAGCCTATAGAAATAAGGGCGGAAATCCAAAATAATAAGATAATATTTATTATAAGATTGGCTGTGCAATAATTAATTTTTCAGTTGATGGATGACAGTGAATTTTCTTAGTTGTGGTTAGATTGTAAATTATTTTTTGTAGTTTTTTTTATTTGTTGTCTATGTTTTTCATTGAATATCTATT
>NZ_LWMT01000184.1 GCF_001639265.1 Methanobrevibacter filiformis | reverse complement strand
TCTCAATAACAAAAACACCAGAAGCATTAGTCAAACCATTATTAGTCACAGTAATAGTGTACAAAACATTATCACCAACACTCACAACAGTAACATTCGCAACCTTAACAATACTCACATTAACAGTGTTATTTACAGTGACAGTCTCATTATCATCAGGATCACCAGTATTAGGCTCATCAGTAGTAACATTCACAACATTCAAAATACTACCATTACCAACGACTAAAACAGTAATATTCAAACTTACAGATTCACCAGTACTCAAATCACCAATATTCCAAATCCCAGAAACATTATTATATGATCCTTTACTTGCATTAGCACTAACAAACTGCACTTTACTGTTATTAGTTAAATTCTCAATAACAAAAACACCAGAAGCATTAGTCAAACCATTATTAGTCACAGTAATAGTGTACAAAACATTATCACCAACACTCACAACAGTAACATTCGCAACCTTAACAATACTCACATTAACAGTATCGTTTACAGTGACAGTCTCATTATCATCAGGATCACCAGTATTAGGCTCATCAGTAGTAACATTCACAACATTCAAAATACTACCATTACCAACGACTAAAACAGTAATATTCAAACTCACAGATTCACCAGTACTCAAATCACCAATATTCCAAATCCCAGAAACATTATTATATGATCCTTTACTTGCATTAGCACTAACAAACTGCACTTTACTGTTATTAGTTAAATTCTCAATAACAAAAACACCAGAAGCATTAGTC
>NZ_LWMT01000183.1 GCF_001639265.1 Methanobrevibacter filiformis | reverse complement strand
TACCAAGACACCTGAAAAAAATATACAAGACAGAACAAGGAATAACAACCTATTTAGATCTTCAAAGAATAAAATGGGAGCAAGAAAGAGGAAAAATTATCTCAACCATGAAGTTTTTGACATAGCCTATATTTGACTGTGTCAAAAACTTCAGGGTGAACAAGTGAAAAAATTCAATGAAAAGTACAACATATACATGTAATGTTCAGTATAATTCAAAAAAAAGTGAGTATAATAACATTAATTAAATGGAGGAAGAATATAGTTAAATCTATGCAAAGAGAAAACAAACTTCCTCCAAGTAATAATTTGAATGTTAAAATATATAATGCTGATGGTACCAAGAGAGTTGTGATAGAAGAAGAAATATTATATTTAGATAATCGTGTAGACCCAATATATCATCAAACATTGGAAGAAATGACAGGTAGGAGTCTTAAATGTCGTTACATCGATAATAGTGATTTTAAATGTGAATGTTGTGGTTCAGACTCATTTAAAATACATGATTATGGTCTTAGAAATCTGAATAAAAATCAAAAAATAGAATCCACAATTTACAAATGTAGGAAATGTGGAAAAACACATCAAACACCATTAGAACCTTTTGTTGATAAAAATAGTAATTACACCAACAAAGTCCAATCATTAGGCATTATGGTGAACTATCTATCACATCTATCATTAAATAACATATCTCTACTTAATGGAATTGTAAATAATGCATTTCCATCCAGACAAAGCACTCTCAACTATC
>NZ_LWMT01000182.1 GCF_001639265.1 Methanobrevibacter filiformis | reverse complement strand
TAATAGTTTCATTATCAGACCCATTATCCACATTAGTATTATTCTGATCCACAGACACACTCGCAGTATTAATAACTGTACCATTACCAATAATAACAACAGTAATACTCAAAGCAACCGTTTCACCAGCACCTAAATCACCAATAGACCAAACACCAGTATTATCATCATAAGAACCATTACTACTTACAAAACTTAAAACAGTAGTATTCAACAAATCAGTCACATATACACCAGTAGCATTACCAGAACCATTATTAGACACAATAATAGTATAAGTAATAACATCACCAATATTCGCAGTACCAGTAGTATTAGAAACCTTAACAACACTCACATTAACATTATTACTCACATTAATAGTTTCATTATCAGACCCATTATCCACATTAGTATTATTCTGATCCACAGACACACTCGCAGTATTAATAACTGTACCATTACCAATAATAACAACAGTAATACTCAAAGCAACACTCTCACCAGCACCCAAATCACCAATAGACCAAACACCAGTAACATCATCATAAGAACCATTACTACCTACAAAACTCAAAACAGTACTATTCAACACATCAGTCACAAACACACCAGTAGCATTACCAGAACCGTTATTAGTCACAGTAATAGTATAAGTAATAATATCACCAATATTCGCTGACCCAGTAGTATTAGAAACCTTAACAACACTCACATTAACATTATTACTCACATTAATAGTTTCATTATCAGACCCATTATCCACATTAGTATTATTCTGATCCACAGACACACTCGCAATGTTAGTAA
>NZ_LWMT01000181.1 GCF_001639265.1 Methanobrevibacter filiformis | reverse complement strand
ATAAGAAAATGCTTTTATTAATATGAAAATAACATTTCAAACTTTTAAAAAAAGTTTGATCAAAAGCTATTTCTAGAAATAAACCATTTTAGGTATAAGAAAATGCTTTTATTAATATGAAAATAACATTTCAAACTTTTAAAAAAAGTTTGATCAAAAGCTATTTCTAGAAATAAACCATTTTAGGTATAAGAAAATGCTTTTATTAATATGAAAATAACTATTTTCCCCTACCTAATTCCTTATGAGCTCTTGCTAAATGACCTGCAGCTAGTGCACCTAACAAAGATAGTTCCCCTGCAAGAACCACAGATATTATTATCTCTGCAAATTTATTTACCTTTCCAGAGCCTGCAACTCCTAAAATATTCAATGATTCTTTTGCTGTTTCAATTGAAGTTCCTCCTCCAACTGTAGCTATTGGCAAATCAGGCATATTAACTGAAAAATATAAATCCCCATTTCTATTTTCTGCTGTTGTTATCCCAAGACTTCCTTCTACAATATGAGCATCATCTTGACCTGTAGCTAAGAAAATAGCTCCAATCATATTTGCATAATGAGCATTGAAGCCCATGCTTCCAGATACAGCAGAGCCTAGCAAATTTTTAACTATATTAACTTCTTCAATTGCCTCTGATGTGGTTTTTAGTTTAGATTTAACAATATTTTCAGGAATTATGATATCTGCAACTACAGACTTTCCTCTACCTTCAATAAAATTAATAGCTGATGGTTTTTTATCAACACAGACATTTCCACTAAGGGCAATTACATGAGCATTTAATTCTTGAGGTATGTTTTCTAATATTTTTTCCGTAGCTATTGTTACCATATTCATACCCATACTATCCCCAGTAGAAAAGGTAAAGCGAGGATACACATAATTTCCAACAATCAATATAGGATCTATTTTTATTAACTTACCATGGCTTGTTGTAGATTCAGCTATTTCTTTTAATTTTGAGAAATTATTTTCAAACCATGATTTTAATTTAACTGAATCAGTTGAAGAGTTTAATTTAATAACTGGAGCTCGTGTCATCTTATCATCAATCAAATGAGCATTAACTCCTCCAGCAGCATAAATAGCTGAACATCCTCTGTTAACTGATGCTACTAATGCTCCTTCAGATGTAGCAAGTGGAACATAAATTTCTTCCTCATTTAAATAATCACCATTGATATTTAATGGTCCAGCTATTCCAATAGGTATTTGAATTGCTCCAATTGAATTCTCAATATTCCGTTTACCTGCCTCTTCCATATCTAATGTATATTTAGCAATATTTTCAAGAGAAACATTTCTAACTTTCTCAATAAACATTCGTCTTACATCAGTTGCCTCATTTGCTGATGAAGCATATTTTTCAACTTCATATAATTTAATTTCACCATTAATAAGCTTTTCAATTATTTCATTAGTTGACATGATAATCCCTAATTTCTTAAAAACACCCAATTAAATAAATAGATAAGTGTTACCATTATTACAAATATAATTATTAATAATATAAATTTAACTATAAATAATATATAATAATATAAATTTAACTATAAATAATATATTAATAATATAAATTTAACTATAAATAATATATTAATAATATAAATCTAACTATAAACAATATATTAATAATATAAATCTAACTATAAATTATTGATAATTTCCACAATTTCAGATGGTCGTGAGGCTACATGAGCTCCTGCACTTCGTAATGCTTTCATTTTACTATCTGCAGTTCCTGCATCCCCTTCAATAATAGCTCCAGCATGCCCCATTCGTTTACCTGGAGGTGCAGTTCTTCCAGCAATGTAAGAAATAACTGGTTTGGAAATATGTTCTTTTATAAATTCTGCTGCTTGTTCTTCAGCGTTCCCTCCAATTTCTCCAATCATAACAATTTGATCAGTCAAAGGATCTTTTTCAAATCTATTGAGTATTGAAGCATAATCTGTACCAATAATTGGATCTCCACCAATCCCTACACAAGTACTTTGTCCAATTCCCGCTCTGGTTAATTGACTTGCTACTTCATAAGTTAAAGTTCCACTTCTTGATATAACTCCCACATTTCCTTCAGAAAATATATGTGTAGGCATTATTCCAAGTTTACCTACTTCTGGAGATATTATTCCTGGAGTATTCGGACCAATAACAGTTACTCCTTTTCTTTTAGCATATTCCATTATTTCCATTGAATCATGAACTGGAATATGTTCAGTTATTATAACAACTAAATCTAAGTGTTTAATTGATTCAAATGCAGCATCTTTTGCAAAGGGAGCTGGAACAAATAGTATAGAAGAATTAACATCAATATTCTCTTTAGCTTCTTCTATCGAATCAAATATAGGAACACTCCTGAAATCACTGCCACCTTTACCTGGAGTGACTCCTGCAACAATATTAGTATTATACTGAAGCATTTGCTCTGTATGAAATGATCCTTGTTTTCCAGTGATTCCCTGAACTAAACATTTAGTATTTTTATCTAATAATATCATTTTATCATCCATATAATTTTTTATCAAGTGATAATTAATTGAAAAAATATATAAATTAAAAAGTATTAATTTAATGAAATATTTAATATTATATTAAAATGTACAATGATTAATATTTTTGTTTTTAGCAATATTATACTTATCTATTTATAATTTATAAAATAAAAAATTTTCTTGTTTTCCATGAAATATCCATTGAATCCTAATAAAAAAAGAAATAATATTAAAATAGCTATAAAAATGTTAAGAAATAATTATTTTAAAATTAATTATCCAAGTATTCTATTTCTTTGATGATATGGTACTGCTAAATCAATTACATTTCCATTCATAAATGCAGTTGCTGAGAAGATCACAGTTCCAGGAATAACATTTGCAGGAGTTCCTCTTTTTACCAAGTAAACATTTTTATTACCTAAAGCTGCCCCCATCATAGCTCCAGAGATTATTCCAACAGACTCCATATCTTCAACTGTAGCTATTAGAACAGGATCATCTGTTTCATTAGAAACATAGCCAACACCAGGGATTTCGTTTATTTTATTTTCAAGTCTTTTAGAAGTGTCTGTAAGACCATCTATTCCTGAAGCTGCATCAATTGCTGAATTTGCAGCTTTTTCAACAAAAGATTCTCCCCCATAAGTGTCAAATGCCAATATAATTGCATCAGGGTACCTGTCTTGACGGATGTTAGCTTCTGCATAGGATACTCCTTCTCCAGCATCTTTTGGATTTTTAGATATGCCTCCAACATCACCAATATCTTCAGCATTATCTCTTAATATGTTAATAATCTCCTGATTCATTCTTTCAACTAAATCATCCTGAACAAAAGCACCTATAACAAGATCATCCCCTGTAACATTTGTCAATGCTGCATGTTCTGCTCCAATATCAACTAAACGATATAAATTATTTTCAATATTATTTATTAGAGAATTTGATGTTGAAACATCATTTTTAGATATATCTGCTCCAATGGCTATTGCTTTCATTAAAAACACCTTTAAATTACAATATTAATATTTAATTTATAAATATACTCTTCATATAATAACAATTTTATTATAATTTAATATATACATAATATATTGTCATGACTATTTAATTTTAAATGTTTATATGTTATTAATTTCATACCATATATCTAAAATAAAGAAAATTAAAGCTTAATTAGAGGATAATGAAATATTTAAAACTATAATATTAAATTGTCATGACAATATACTAAATTAATGTCATAGAAAATAATATAAAATAATAAAAAGTAATAATATTATTAAACTATATTATTAAATAATATATTGATACTTCATAACATATTAATAATTTGAATAAAATGTAAAATAAATGATAAATTTTAGAATAATGTTAAATGAATAATAATGCTCTAAATGAATTAATAATGTTGTAATTAATGGATATTATATAATATTATTTAATAAAATTTAATAAATAGTTAATATATGTTGTTAATGAGGCAAAAAATTGTATCCTGATACAAAAATAGCTATTCCTATATTTAAAGAGAATAAAGAAGAAATACTAAAAACTGCAAAGGATTATATTAAAAAAGGTGCAGACATATTAGAACTTAGAATAGATGCAATTACTAATCCTAATCCAAAGGATGTAGAAAGCATAATTGAGGAAATCAACTTCCCCACGATTGCAACAAATCGTGTTAGAAGTGAAGGAGGTTCTTTTAAAGGTAGTGAGGAAGAAAGAGTAAATATTTTGCTTGAGTGCTGTGATGTTGCAAAGTATGTAGATATTGAACTTAAAACTGATAAGAAGCACATTGATTCCATAGTTAAAACTGGAGTTAAAACTATAATATCTTTCCATGACTTTGAAAAAACACCACCAATTGAAAAAATGTTAGAAATCGTGGAAAAAGAAAAAAAAATTGGAGACATTGCTAAAATCGCAGTTATGCCCCAAACATTAGAAGATACATTAGATGTTTTAGCTATTCTCTCACATTTTGATAATACAATAGCTATTTCTATGGGACAGCTTGGAAGCTACACAAGAGTAATAGCCCCAAAATTTAAAGCACCGATAACCTTCGCGGCATCTGATGATGTGACAGCACCAGGTCAAATTGACATTGAAACAATGAAAGTCCTGTTAAACATGAACATACTTGATTGTGATGAATTAATTGAATGAAAAAAAGAAGGATAAATAAAGATTAAAATCTAAAGATTAAAAATAAGAACGCTGGAGGAAAATAGAAATGAATAAGCGAATTACTATAATAGCTAGTATCGTGATCATTATAGCTATTATTGGAGGATTAACAGTTGTATTTTCAGATGATGCTGTGATTAATGTGAAACTCGATGGTGTGAATGTAAGTACAGAAGTTTTATCAATACCATTTAATGGAAAAGATAACTCAAAACTTGAACAAGAGCTTCATATATTTATATACAAACAAGTAAACAATATAAGCACTAATGCAACAACTATAGAGGAAGATATTAAAAAAATAAGTGAAAAATATGGATATACAGACATTGATGTAAATCTTCATTCTCAATTTGGAGATAACACTTTACCAATGATAGTACTTGTTGATGGAACATCTATGGTACCTACTTTGAAAGATGGTGAAAAAATTATTATTGAAAAAGATAAAAATGTTAAACCTGGAGACATTGTAGTTGCTAATGATAATCAATATGGTTTAATTATAAAAAGAGTTAATAAAACAAAAGGAAATCAAATATATTTAGTAAGTGATAATAAAAAAATTGAAACAGTAATTGAAAATGGAGTTATTTATGAAGTTTCAGGAATTAAAACATGGGTCAATAAATCTCAGATAGTAGGAATAGCTAAACAATTCAATGTATAACTTATTTAACATTATAATTAAAAAATAATAGATTAATAAAAGAATAAATAGAATTAAAAAAATGAAAATATTAAACAATGAACTAAATTATGCTAAACAAACTGTGCTAATCTTTCCATTCTTTTTAACATATTTGGATGCGTTGAAAAAAGTTCAGCGAACTTATCAGATTTCTTTACATTAATTTGACGATATTTTAATTGTGCTAATTCTGAAGCAGAGATAAGTCCATCGTTATCTGTGTCTAATTGAGAAAGTTCATCAATATCAAAACCTGCATCCTTAACATTATTGAGGAAAAATGCTGAGGTCCCTTTAACCTTATTAATATCCTGTTTACTACAATTTGTTGCACCATAGACTAATTTATAAAGTGCTGAAGCAAGTGCTTCTGGAGGATTCCCAAATTCTATGCTTCCTTGATCTGCATAGTACTCTCTTACTCTTGAAACAAAAAGAACTATTAACTGACCAATAAAATAAGCTATTAAAGCAACAATTCCAATTATGAAACCATTATTGTTGTTATCACTACCTCCAAACATGAAAGATATATAAATCCAATAGAATATAGATGGAATCGCACTGACAATAGTTGTAACAATCATATCATTATGTTTAATATGTGCAAGTTCATGCCCAACAACTGCTCTGACCTCATTTTCATATAATATATTAAGTAAACCTCTTGTTACACAAACCCTACCATCACCTTTGTATCTTCCAAAAGCAAAAGCATTAGGAACTGCCATTTCAGAGACACCTATTTTTGGTTTTGGTATTCCTGCAATTTGAGCTAATTCTCCAACAATCCTATGAAGGTCTGGAGCCTCTTCTTCTGAGACATATTTAACATGCATAGACCATTCAACGATTTTAGGACCTATTAAATATTGCACTACAATCATAGCTATGACAATAATCGGATATATTGAATAATGTCCAAATCCAGTGAAATCTCCAATTAACAAGATTATAATATAAATTAGAGCAAAAAGTAGTACCATTGCCCCCCACATTCTAAATCTAAGTCTCCATGGACCTAATTTACTCATTAGCAAAACTCCTTTAATTTCCTTTAATTTAGATGTTTTTAAATGTTGATTTCAAAAAATAGAAAATTTTTTCAAATCTTTAAAAAGATGATAATTTTAATTTAAAATATAAGAAAAATTTTACAAAATTTTCTACTTGTGAAACAAGTAATTTAAATAACTATTTAATTAATAATTCTAATATAATTTGTTTTAGGTTATTAATAAATATTGTCTTTTAATAATTTTATTGAAACAAGCAAAAACAGGATTAAAATGGATTAAAATAGTATATAGTTAAAAAGTAGGTAAATTTGATCATAGAAACAAAATAAAATAAATCAAAAACATTAAAATAAATTAAAATTAAGGATAAATATAAGAATATTCTCAAAATTAATTAAAAATGAGTAGTAAAATGTGGAAAAAATTTACCAAAATATTGGATAATCATATTGTATTAAGAGATGGAGGCAATTTATTCTTTACTTTTACTACTCAAAGTTTGGGTTTTCAAAAAACATGCGGCTATTTCTAGTCACACAAAGTTATATTATTTTTAAGTAGTATATAAAAGTTTTGCATTAAAGTATAATTTATACATGAAAATTTTAGAAAATATATGTATATTATAAAATTAAATTAAACATTTTTAATTATAATAATAGTTATAGTAGATGAGATTAAATATATTATAATTATTAATATGTTATTTAGAGTGTTATTGAACATTTCATGAAATTTATTAAATTCTAATGATTTTAAGAAAGTAGAAAATTAATGGCAACTATATATATTCAAACATTTAACCAATAAAAATATTAATAACAAAGAATAACAAATTTATATTTATTATATTAAAATATATTTTTATGCATAAATAGACATGAAATATATAAATAGTACTAATAATTGTATGAATAGTATTAATATTGTATGAATGATATCAATTATTATAAAGAATATTATTAATATAGTAGGAATATTATTAATATTGCATGAATAAAATATCAATATATGCAATTATATAAGCAAAATAAATACGAATATTAATTTTATAGACTTTAATATAAATGCATATTACCAAAACTTTATTAAAATTAGTTTTAAAGGATGATTTAAATGAATGGACCATGGGTAGAAAAATACAGACCTCAAAAATTGGAAGATGTTGTTGGTCAAAAACATATAATTGAACGATTAGAAAAATATGTGAATGAAGAAAGTATGCCTAATTTAATGTTTACAGGTCCTGCAGGTGTTGGAAAGACTACAAGTGCTCTTGCGTTAGTTAAATCTGTACTTGGAGAATATTGGCGCCAAAATTTCCTTGAATTAAATGCATCAGATGCTAGAGGAATCGAAACAGTTAGAACAAATATAAAGGAATTTTGCAGATTAAAGCCTGTTGGAACACCATTTAGAATAGTATTCTTAGATGAAGTTGACAACATGACAAAAGATGCTCAACATGCACTTAGACGCGAAATGGAAATGTACACAAAAACAGTATCATTTATATTATCCTGTAACTACTCTTCAAAGATCATTGACCCTATTCAATCAAGAACAGCTATTTTTAGATTTACACCAATTAAATCAGAAGATATAGTAAATCGTTTAGAGTACATTGCAAAAGAAGAAAATTTTGAATATGAACTTCCAGCTATTGAATCCATAGTTTACTTTGCTGAAGGAGACATGAGAAAATCAATAAATATTCTTCAAGCCTCTGCTTCAGAAGGGGAAAAAATAACTGAAGATAGTCTTTATGATGTTATTTCCAAAGCTAAACCCAAAGATATTACTGATATGATAACCAAAGCATTAAGTGGAGATTTCATGGGAGCAAGAAATTTGCTTAGAGAAGTTATGGTTCTTCAAGGTACAAGTGGAGAAGATATGGTAAATCAGATTTATCAGGAAATATCTAAAAGAGCTTTTGAGGATAAAATGAGTAGTGAAGTATATATTGATTTAATTGAATCACTTGCTCAAACTGATTTTAGAATAAGAGAAGGTGCAAATCCAAGAATACAATTAGAAGCTTTACTTGCTCAATTCTTATAATATTACTAAACTTATAATATTACTAACTTTAGGTAATCATTATGTTATGGACAGAAAAATATAGGCCCAAATCATTTAAAGAAGTTATAGGTAATGCCAAACAGAAAAAACAAGTGGAAGAATGGGTTGAACAATGGCAAAATAATGAACCTCAACCTTGCTTACTTCTAATTGGTCCTGCAGGAACAGGAAAAACTAGCTTAGCTCACATAATAGCTAAGGAGTTTTCAGAATACATTGAATTAAATGCAAGTGACAAGCGTTCATACGACATAATAATGAACACAATAGGCGAATCCTCAAGCACACAATCATTATTTGGAAATAGTCATAAGTTAATCATATTAGATGAGATTGATGGTATACATGGAACAGATGATAGAGGAGGAACAAGAGCAATTGGAAAAATAATCAAAGAATCTAAACACCCCATGATAATGATGGCTAATGATTTTTACAGTAAACGATTAACCTCAATAAAACCAAAATGTTTAGTGATAAAAATAAACAAAGTTCACACAAACTCAATGAATGCATTACTTAGAAAAATAGCCCACACAGAAGGAATACAAACTGATCCCGAAGCTATTAAAGCGCTTGCTAAACAATCAAATGGAGATATGAGATCAGCTATTAACACACTACAAGTAGTGGTTGGAAGTGCAAACAGATTAACTCTTGAAGATTTAAATCATATTAACAAAAAGGATCCAAGATCCACAATATTCGATGGTGTTGGACGAGTTTTAAAAAGTAAAACATTTAAAAACATCAAAGAAGCCATGAGATTAGAAGAAGATCCAACACTTGTTATGGAATACATTGCAGAAAATATCCCAAGAGAATACGAGAAAAAACACGAAATCAAAAAAGCATACCAAATGATAAGCAAAGCAGACCTATATTTCGGAAGAGCAAGATCCAGCAGAAACTACACTTATTGGAGATATGCAAGTGACTTTATGGGATTAGGAGTATCACTTGCAAAAGACGAAACCTACAAAAAGTTCACAAAAATGACAGGATCAATGGCATTTAGCCTAATGGGAAAAAGTCGAGGAAAAAGAGCATTAAGAGACAGAATAGCTGAAAAAATGTCAGAAAAGCTACATATATCCCAAAGCATAGCTATTTCAATGTTTTCCCAATTAGAAATTATCTTCCAAAATGATACAATGGCTTATGAAATTGCAGACTATATTGGATTAGATGATGAAGAAATAAAAAGATTCCGAAAGAAAAAAATCCCAAAGAAAGTAATTACTGCAATGGAAAAGAAAAAAGCAGAAATTAGAAAGCAGAAAAAAGAGAATAGAAATGCAAATATAGCAGATAATTTATTTAATCCAACAAATAACAAAACCAAAAATAAACCATCAGAAGAAAAAGGCAAAAAAGAAGAAAAGAAGGAAATAAATGAAGAAGTAAAGCCTACAAATGAAAATAAAGAAAAGCAAAAGAAAACTAATAAAAATAAAACAACAGAAAAAAATAAAGGACAAAGATCCCTATTTGATGTGGATAAAAAGAAAAATCCTGAAAAAAAAGAAACCCCAGTAAGAGACAAAGGTCAGACATCCTTGTTTAACTTCTAAATATTCTTACTGACTCAAATACTTATATTAATAATGTAATTAAAGGCAATTAAAAAATTATAGGAATGACATCCTGAAAGCTAGAGAAATTACAATTGTAAAATACAAGTTTAACACTGATTTCGAAAAAATAAAAAATTTTTTCAAAATCCTTTTTGAAGCCATAAAAACTGATTTAGGTACTTAGGGAGATTTTGCAAAATTTTCTATTTTGCGAAATCAGTGTATAAATATATATTTAAAATTTATTGTATTCATCATATAAATTTATTTAACATCTTAATTTTAATATATTTGAATCTCTTTAAAATCGTGCCATTCATTAGAAAATTTTTCAAGAAGTAATTTAAATTTTAAAAATTAAGCATCCATTAATGTAATTACAAACAAATAAAGTTCATTTATTTAAGTACTTCACTGACTTTAAAATATTTTCTTTATATTGTGGAATAATACACTCAATAAAATTCATGAATGAAATAGCTATTTCATCATGTTTTTCTTCATAAGATTCATCTAATTTAAAAAAATATTCTGAAATAAAATCATTTAATTGTTTTTCATCAATATTAATAAATGGATAAATAAACTTTTCATCATCTGATTTTAAAGATTCTACAACACCATTACCTTTAAAAATATCAGATAAAATATTTTCTGCTTTTTGATTCAAAGTTAAAAGAGATACAACCCGGTTTATATGAATATCATTAACCTCATCTTCATCAAAACATATTAATTTAACCCCATATTTTCGAGTATATGGTTCTAAAAGAATATATGCTATTTTACCTAAATTAGATGATATAGGTACTAAAATTGTATCATTAATATTTAAACTATTAGATAATGTTTTTGAAGATTTATTAGCTATTTTTTGAAAAAGGGATGATTTTATAATAGCTATCTCTTTAAATCTTTTAATGAAAATTTCTTGTTTTTTCTTTGAAAACTTTGAAAATCTAATGTTGTTTATGTAAATTTTTTGCTGATGAAAGGATATGAAACGTGTATCCACCCCAATTTGACTTAAAAACTTTAAAACACTTTTTTTAGATGTGGTTTCAAGTTCTTGATTTTCAAATTCATTATTAACTTTAAAGTCAAGCAAAAAATTTAATTCATTATCATTATCCATAGAATCAACCTTGTTTTTTAGTAAGTTGTTCCATTACTGCCTTTTCCATAACATCAATAGATGGTACATGTCCAGTCCATATTTCAAAGCTAACTGCTCCTTGATAGACTAACATTTTAGTTCCAGGTATAATTTTCGCATTAGCTATTTTAGCTTCTTTAAGTAGTCTTGTTTCTAAAGGATTGTAAACTATATCATTAACTACCAAATCAGAATGCATCCATGATGAAATAGCTATTGGTTTATCATTTATATTTGGATACATTCCAACAGGAGTTGTATTTATTAAAACATCTGCATTTTTAAGTTCTTTTTCCATTGAATCTATTGAAGTCCCCTTTATGGTTAAATTATTATTAATATCAAAAGAAGTGTTTTCATTTATAAATTCATTTTTCAGTGCATTTTCAATTTCATCTCCAAGTAATTTCGACTTAATTTCATTCCTATTTAATATTGCTAAATTTTCAATTCCAGAAATAGCTAATTGGAAAGATATTGCTCGTGATGCACCACCTGCACCTCCAACGATTACTTTTTTATCAGTTAAATCTATTATTTCACTAATTCCTTTAACTGCACCATAAGCATCAGTATTGTATCCTTTAGCTATACCATCTGTGATATCTACAGTATTAACTGCACCTATTAATTTAGCTATTGGATCAATTTCATCTAATTTTTCCATAATAGCTAATTTATGAGGAATTGTAACATTAAAACCTTTAATCCCCAATGCTTTTGCTCCAGGAATAACATCTTTAACATTGTCCTCTTTAACATTAAATAAAAAGTAAGCATAATTTAATCCTAAATCTTTAAATGCTGCATTATGCATAAAAGTTGCAGGACTATGTTCTACAGGATTTCCAATCAATCCTAATACTTTTGTTGACCTATCAATATTCAATTTAACACCTTTAATATTAAATAACCATAAATAGCTATAATTCAAATAATAAATTAATATTTAATAATACAAAAACAAATAATATTTAATAATACAAAAACAAATATAATAAGTACAATATTTGTAAACTAAGTTAATAATAATTAGTGGACACACAATAATTATTTTTCTGATTCTTGCTCAAGGATTTTAATCAAGAAGTAAATTAGGTACAAATTGTTTGTAAATGCATAATGATCACTCCTTTTAGCTCCTTTAAATTCAATAATTTTCAGATCTCTTGCTTTAATCAGAAAATCACTGAAAACTTTTGCTTCTTTAGTATCTAACAAAGAAATGAAATCTTTTTTCCTGAAAGAGTAATCTTTTCCTAAATCTTGACCAAAAAAATCTCTACCAAGCTTTTTAAAAATAGCTAAATATTTATCACTTCTTATTGAACTATCTAAATCAGGCTTAAGATACTTAAATCCAATTTCATTACCTGCTCTGATGATTCCATTTAAAGCATCTCTGTAATTAACAGTTTTATTATTGTTAATCCAAAAAACACCATCTCCAATTTCTTGCATCATATTAGGTAATCCAGACGAAAAATGAACCATAATGTCTAATGCACTTTTTTCAATTTTAATATTTGAAATCTGGAAATTTTTAATGAAAAACTCCCTAATTTCATAGTCTGTTAATTTTTCGACCTCAATATGTTTAAATATTCTAGTAAAAGAAGGATTGTGTTGGTGTAATTTTTCCAGTTTTTCAGGATATCCTGCAAGTATCATAGCTAAAGGTATATTGCCACCAAATCTAGTAGACAATGTATCTGCAAAACTTTTATACCAATTTGAAAACTTAGTATCATCACTTAATCCATTAATATCATCGATAATAATTAAAAGACCATTTTTATCTTCAAATTTAGAGATAATATCTTCTAAAACAAAAGCAAAATTATCTTTAATATGATTAATAGTTTCTTTATCATTATTCAATTCAAGATTAGCCCCTGCAAAACCAACACTTTTAACATGCTTCTTAAAACCATCAATGATCTTTTTAGACCATTTTTCCTTAACTATTTCATTTAACAATCTTTCAACTATTTGATGTATTACAGAATCTATATCATGTATACCATCATTAAAAATATGTACCCCCACCATTTTATATTTACGTTCAGCCATATCTTTAAAATAGCTTGCTAATGAAGTTTTACCCATTCCTCTTTTACCAGTGATAAAAAAATGAAGAGGTCTTCCTTGTGATGCTTGATTAAAATAGGGCAAATATGTTTCTATTACCTCTTTTCTCCCTTCAAATTTTTCAGGATCTACAGGATCTTGTGGTTGGAAAGGACTTATTTTATCTAATAATTGCATTTAAAAAATCTCCCAATTATTACTAAATTTAACATATTAATTAATTATTTGAATTTATAATTTTATAAACTTTTCTTTTTAAAACATTGTTTTAGTAATACCCCTTAATTTTCAAATATACTATTTTTAGTAAACAGTGTTAGTTAAATGACACTTAGTGAAAGTTTACTCCCCATTTTTCAGTATTACATTTTATTTAAAATTTCGTGAATTATTTATATAAAAACTTATAAAAATTAAATATTATAAAACTCATTTTAATAATTCATCATTTACCAAATTATTTAATTATATTTACCAAATTATTTAATTATAAATCTAAAATAAAATATTCAATAAATAAAAAAGGGATTTTATGGAATTTACAAGACCTAGAGGAACAAGAGATTTTCTTTTTGATGAAATGGAAAATAGAAAAGAAGTAGAAAAAACACTTAGACGAGTTTTTGAAAATTATGCTTACAGAGAAATAAAAACTCCAATTTTTGAAAATTTATCACTTTTTACAACTAAATCAGGAGAACAAATATTAGATCAACTATACAACTTTGAAGACAAATCAAATCGAGAATTGACACTTAGACCAGAAATAACAGCACCAATAGCAAGATTATATTTAAATGAAATGCAAAAGACTCCTAAACCTATTAAGCTTTATTATTTTGGAAGCTGTTTTAGATATGAAAGACCTCAAAAAGGTAGATTCAGACAATTTTGGCAATTTGGATGCGAAAATATAGGTGCTAAATCACCTGAAGCCGAGGCAGAAATAATAGCTATGGCTAATCATTCATTAAATGAACTTAAAATAAATGATGCTGAAATCCACATAAACCATTTAGGAATAATAAGAGGAATATTCAAGCATTTTCAAACTCCTCAAGATATTCAAGATAAAATAATGCTTTTAATTGATAAAGGAGAAAAAGAAAATTTAAAAGGATATTTAAATGAACTTGAAAATCAAAGTAAAGAATTAGAGGAAATTTTAGTTCAATTAATTGAATTTGTAGGTAATGAAAACATAATTGAGAAAATAGAAGAGCTTCTAACAAATATCGATGAAATCAAACCTGCACTTGGAGAATTTAAACAACTAACTAAATTATTAGCTATATTCAACCTTAAAAACTATACATTAAATCTTAGTGTGGCAAGAGGACTTGATTATTACACAGGAATTGTTTTTGAAATATACATTCCAAGTCTTGGAGCTCAAAAACAAGTTGCAGGTGGAGGAACATATAGTTTAATTGAGATATTTGGTGGAGAAAAGATAGAATCCACAGGCTTTGCTTTTGGTTTTGACAGACTAATGAATGGAATTAATGAAGAAAAGAAAGAGAAAAGTAGAGTTGATGTTTATGTTGCACCAATATCTGAAAATACAAGAGAAAAATCCTTTGAAATAGGTCAAACTTTAAGAAGAGCAAATATATCCGTTGAAATTGACTTGTCACGGAAAAAATTTAAGAAACTTATTAATATAGCAAACAAGTTAAATGTAAAATATCTTATTGCAATCGGTGAAAAAGATTTAAAGGAAAATAGTATTACAATTAAAGATATGAAAACTGGAAATCAGGAATTAGTTAAAATAGAAGAAATAGTAGAATATATAGGAGAAAAATAAGTATTAACAATTATTATTATGACAAAAATCAACAATATGACAAAATACCAAAGTATGACAAAAATCAACAATATGACAAAATACCAAAGTATGACAAAAATCAACAATATGACAAAATACCAAAGTATGACAAAAATCAACAATATGACAAAATACCAAAGTATGACAAAATACCAAAGTATGACAAAATACCAAAGTATGACAAAAATCAATAATATGATAAAATACTAAAATATGACAAAAATCAATATGGCAAATACCAATATTATGATAAATGTTAATAGTATGATAAATATAATAATACAACTAAGTATTATCTGTTTTAAAAGGAATATATGGAGAATAAAGATGGAAATTAATTTTAAACATGAAAAAAATGGTCAAAATTTAGTAATAGCTATTGCTCAAGATTACAAGACATTAGAAGTTTTAATGGTTGCATTTATGAATAAAGAATCACTTGAAAAAACATTAGAAACAAAAATAGCTCATTATTGGAGTACTTCAAGAAACAAATTATGGTGCAAAGGTGAAAGTTCAAGCCATACTCAAGAATTAAAAGAAATTTTTGTTGATTGTGATATGGATGCTATTTTACTAAAAGTTAAGCAAAATGGTGCTGCATGTCATGAAGGATACTATTCCTGCTTTTTTAGAGAATTAAACAAGGATAATCTATCTAAAAAATCATATAAAATAGATGAGTTAGATGAAAATGATTTGAAAATAATTGCTGAGAAGGTTTTTAATCCGAAAGATATTTATTAAATTAAATAAATATATTAGTATAATAGAATTAACAGTTGTCATGAAAATTAAAGATGTAAACAATAAATTTATATTTAAACAAGAAATACAATAATTAAGTAAAATTAAGTAATATAAACATGTATTATCATTTTATTATAAATGTAATTATTTATTTTATTAAATATACTTATTTTATTAATCCAGTTTTGAATAAACTCATTTTGATTAATTTCTTTAGTTAATGTACTATTTTTTATTTAATTTTAAAATTAAGAAAATATTAAATTTGAAAATAAAGTTTCATTTAATTATTTTACTATTTGAAAAATTGAAAATATTATAAATAGAATTAAAATGAATTATTATTTGAAACATGATAGAACCAAAAATCTTTAAAAGATTGAATTTATAACCCTATGGGGAGAATTAATTAATGGAATACTACGATGAAAACGATTATCTTCAAAGAATAGTCCCAGATACCAGCATTATTATTGAATGTAATTTAGAAGAAATAATTAAAGAAGAAGGATGGAATTATCCTGAAGTAATAATAGCTGAAGCAGTATTGGCTGAGCTTGAACATCAGGCTAACAAAGGATTATTAACTGGTATAACTGGTCTTGACAACTTAACACAATTACATAAACTACAAGATAGTGGATTTCTTTCATTATCATTTAGAGGTAGACGACCTACAAATTATGATATATCTCTTGCAAAATCTGGTGAAATTGATGCATTGATACGAGATATTGCAAAAACAGAAAGCGCTACACTTATAACTGGAGATAAAATACAGTCAAAAGTTGCTGAAGCCCAAGGAATCCCTGTAATTTACGCATCAAAAAAAATAGATAAAGTTCTCCAAATAGTCAAATATTTTGACAAAGAAACCATGTCTGTTCATTTAAAAGAAAATACTGTTCCTTTAGCTAAAAAAGGCACACCTGGAAATATTAATCTTGTTGAGATCGGCTCAGAGAAACTTAGCTATAAAACTCTTCAAAAGTATGCTGATGAAATAGTAGAAAAAAGTAGAAATGATTTTAAAACTTTTTTAGAAGTTGAAATGGAAGGAGCTACTGTTGTCCAATCAAAAGAATACAGAATATCAATAGCACAGCCGCCATTTTCTGATGGATTTGAGATAACAATTGTTAGACCTGTTGCTAATGTATCAATTGATGATTATAAATTATCTGAAAAGTTAAAAGAAAGACTGTCAAGTGATTCTCACGGAATTTTAATTTCAGGCTCTCCTGGAGCAGGTAAAAGTACTTTTGCCCAAGCATTAGCTACATTATACTGGGAAAAATATAGAAAAATTGTCAAAACTATGGAATCTCCAAGAGACCTTCAATTAAGCGATGAAATAACTCAATACTCAGCACTTGAAGGCAATATGGAAAATACATCAGATATACTACTTTTAGTTAGACCAGATTTTACAATTTACGATGAACTTAGAAAATCACATGATTTCCATATATTTGCAGATATGAGACTTGCAGGAGTAGGGATGATTGGTGTTATCCATGCAACTAAGCCAATTGATGCTATTCAAAGAATAGCTAACAGAGTAGAACTTGGAATAATTCCTTCTATTGTAGATACAAGCATTTATATTGAAGATGGAAATGTAAAATCAGTTTATGAAACTAAATTAACTGTAAAAGTGCCTTCAGGAATGAAAGAAGCCGATCTTGCAAGACCAGTAATAGAAGTTAGAGATTTTGAAACTAACACATTAAAAAATGAAATATACACCTATGGTGAACAAACAATTGTAATGGACGTAGATTTATTAAATTCAGATGAAGAAACAAAAGAAAGCAAGTCCCCTATTGAAAATATAGCTGAAAAAGAAATATTAAGAGCTATTCAAAAAGCAGTGCCAAAGTCTAAAGTTCATGTTGAACTAAAATCAGATGACAGAGTAAATGTTTTTGTTGAAGAACAATACATTCCAAAAATCATAGGTAAAAATGGTCAAAGAATTGATAAATTAGAAGAAAAAATAGGAATTCATATTAGTGTCAATCCATTAGAAACAATTTCACAAGAACTAATTGAAACAAGAGTAGAAACAACAAAAAAACACATTATAATTTACCTACCACAAGAAGCAACTGGGAAAAATTACGAAATTTATGCTGGAGAAACACGTTTATTCACAGCAACAGTAGGCAAAAAAGGGATAGTTAAAGTTAGAAAGGATGTCAAACTAAGTAAAACCATTTTAGACAGCGTTCATTCAAACACACCAATATTTGCAAAAAGAGTATAAAAAGGTATGAATTTTCCTAAATCTAAATAATTTTTTATTACCTTGAAATCATCTTCACACATTTCAGAAATGTGGAAATGATTACAGGTAATTCATTTTATTTCCTCTTCCAAACTTAAAAACAGCAGGTAAAAATGCAGAATTACCGATATTTTAAAAATTCCATGAAAACAAAAAATATAAAATAAAAATAAGGATTATTATAGAAAATTAAGTAATAATAAAAATTATTTTTAAACTTTCAGTATTTAATTATACCTATACAATATTGAAGATGTGAAAAAAACATTATTTCTTCTCAGGAGTATATTCGAATATAGCTATTCCTTTTTTATTTGTTTTGATTTTTCCAATATATTTTCCTGCAACATAGAATTTAATGTATTTGCCAGCTAATGCTTTTCCTTTATTAGTAGTTAATTTAGCTTTCAAAGTTACAGTTTTATCATATTTGGTTTTAGCATAGTATATACTAGTGATTGTTTTTTCTTTAGATTTAGCAATGTATGTGTAATTTTTAGACAATTTATTGTATTTACTGTCTCCAGCGAACTTAATTTGTAATTTATTGGAAGATTTAAGTGTGGTTTTTATAATAAATTCACCTTTACTGTTAGTTTTATAAGTACCTATCTTTTTACCATTCATATATGCTGTAAATGTTTTGTTTGGAACTATTTTGTCTTCACTGTTGGTAACTTTGACTTTTATTGTTTTTTTATCTCCCATATATCCAGTTGGTAATTTAGTAGTTAAAGTGATTTTGTCTTTAGTTATAGTTATAGTAGATGTTGATGTTGAAGGAAGATAAATACCTGTAGGATCAGTGAAGGATGAAGTGTAATTTAATGTGCCTGTTTTTGTTGGAGTATACTTAAAGTAAGCTATACCTTTTACATCAGTAACACCTGTTCCAACAAATTTTCCATTAACATAAAATTTAACCTCTTTACCATCAATAGGCTTACCATTACTGTCTTCTAAAATAGATTCAAGTTTAACAGAATTATCAACAACCACTATTACATTCAATGTGTTGATTTGGGTCAAAATTGCTTCTGAAACAATAGTTACTAAACTACTGTTGTTAGGATTGATATTATTTTCATTTGCTGAAACATTAGCAGAATTACTAATGTTGCCTGTGGCTATTATAGTGGCATTGATTGTGAGTGTTACTGTTTTACCAGCTGTAAGCTCATCAATAGTCCATAATCCATTAGCATTATTATAATATCCTTGTGTTACAGATGCTTTATTGAATTTCAATTTAGTATTATCTATTATTTCAGTTACAAGAACTCCAGTAGCGTCAATAACACCATTATTCACTACATCAATGGTATAAATCACAGTATCTCCAACATGACCTTTAACACTATTAATTCCATTAATGTTAGCTATTTTAATAATACTAATATTTACATTGTTAGTCACAATAAAAGTAGTACTGTTAACAGCACTAACATAATTAGCATTACCATCAAAGGCAGCAAAAACATTAACTATACCAGTTGAATTAACAGGATAAGTAATACTCCATTTACCACTTGCATCAGTAGTAGTATTATAATTAACACCATTAACAGTCACAACAACCTTTACATTAATAATTGCCTTATTATTTTCATCTAATAAAGAACCATTAATACTAACACTATTATTCACCTTAGTATCAAGAACAGGGTTAATGATCAATGTGCTATTTAAAGCCAGACCATTGAAATTAGTGCTATTTACAGCAGCAAAATAATTAGCATTACCATTAAACTCAGCAACAACATCAATATTTCCAGTTGAATTAACAAAATAAGTAATACTCCAATTACCACTATTATCAGTAGTAGTACTATAATTAACACCATTAACAATCACAACAACAGCCACATTACTAATAACCTTATTATTCTCATCTAATAAAGAACCATTAATACTAACATTACTATTCACCTTAGTATCAGGAACAGAGTTAATAATCAAAGTACTGTTTAAAGACATTCCATTGAAATTAGTGCTATTTACAGCAGCAAAATAATTAGCATTACCATTAAACTCAGCAACAACATTAATAATTCCAGTTGAATTAACAAAATAAGTAATACTCCAATTACCACTTGCATCAGTAGTAGTACTATAATTAACACCATTAACAATCACAACAACAGGCACATTAATAATTGCCTTATTATTTTCATCTAGTAAAGTACCATTGATACTAATATTACTATTCATTTTAGCATTTGTAATAGAATTAATGGTTAATGTACTATTTAAAGCTAAAACATTGAAATTAGTGCTATTTACAGCAGCAAAATAATTATTATTACCATTAAACTCAGCAACAACATTAATATTCCCAGTTGAATTAACAAAATACGTGATACCCCATTTACCACTATTATCAGTAGTAGTATTATAATTAACACCATTAACAGTCACAACAACAACCACATTACTAATAACCTTATTATTATCATCTAATAAAGTTCCATTAATACTAACATTACTATTTACTTTAGTATCAGGAACAGAATTAATAATTAAAGTACTGTTTAAAGACATTCCATTAAAATTAGTGCTATTTACAGCAGCAAAATAATTATTATTACCATTAAACTCAGCAACAACATTAATATTTCCAGTTGAATTAACAAAATACGTGATACCCCATTTACCACTTGCATCAGTAGTAGCATTATAATTAACACCATTAACAGCCACAACAACAGTTACATTGCCAATTGCCTTATTATTTTCACCAAATAAGCTACCATTAATACTTACATTATTTTTTAGTTTAGTATTTAGGACAGGATTAATAATTAGTGTGCTGTTTAAAGCCATTCCATTGAAATAAGTTGTATTAGCAGCGGCAGCGTAATTAGTATTGCCAACAAACTCAGCAACAACATTGACTAACTCGTTTGAATTAACAAGATACGTAATATTCCAATTACCACCCACATTAGTAGAAGCATTATAAGCAACACCATTAATAATTAAATTAACAATAACACCACTAATCGGAACACCCCTCTCATCCAACAAAGA
>NZ_LWMT01000180.1 GCF_001639265.1 Methanobrevibacter filiformis | reverse complement strand
ATGTTACTGGTGTTTGGTCTATTGGGTCTCTTGGTGCTGGTGAGAGTGTTGCTTTGAGTATTACTGTTGTTATTATTGGTAATGGTACAGTTATTAATACTGCGAGTGTGACTGTGGATCAGAATAATACTAACACCAATAATGGGTCTGATAATGAAACTATTAATGTGAGTAATAATGTTAATGTGAGTGTTGTTAAGGTTTCTAATACTACTGGGTCAGCGAATATTGGTGATGTTATTACTTATACTATTATTGTGTCTAATAATGGTTCTGGTAATGCTACTGGTGTATATGTGACTGATTTGTTGAACAATACTGTTTTGAGTTTTGTAGGTAGTAATGGTTCTTATGATAATAATATTGGTGTTTGGACTATTGGGTCTCTTGGTGCTGGTGAAACGGTTGCTTTGAGTATTACTGTTGTTATTATTGGTAATGGTACGGTTACTAACATTGCGAGTGTGTCTGTGGATCAGAATAATACTAATGTGGATAATGGGTCTGATAATGAAACTATTAATGTAAATAATAATGTTAATGTGAGTGTTGTTAAGGTTTCTAACACTACTGGGTCAGCGAATATTGGTGATGTTATTACTTATACTATTATTGTGTCTAATAATGGTTCTGGTAATGCTACTGGTGTATATGTGACTGATTTGTTGAATATTAGTGTTTTGAGTTTTGTAGGTAGTAATGGTTCTTATGATGATGTTACTGGTGTTTGGTCTATTGGGTCTCTTGGTGCTGGTGAGAGTGTTGCTTTGAGTATTACTGTTGTTATTATTGGTAATGGT
>NZ_LWMT01000179.1 GCF_001639265.1 Methanobrevibacter filiformis | reverse complement strand
ATGTAATGTTCAGTATAATTCAAAAAAAAGTGAGTATAATAACATTAATTAAATGGAGGAAGAATATAGTTAAATCTATGCAAAGAGAAAACAAACTTCCTCCAAGTAATAATTTGAATGTTAAAATATATAATGCTGATGGTACCAAGAGAGTTGTGATAGAAGAAGAAATATTATACTTAGATAATCGTGTAGACCCAACATATCATCAAACATTGGAAGAAATAACAGGCATGACTCTTAAATGTCGTTACATCGATAATAGTGATTTTAAATGTGAATGTTGTGGTTCAGACTCATTTAAAATACATGGTTATGGTCTTAGAAATCTGAATAAAAATCAAAAAATAGAATCCACAATTTACAAATGTAGGAAATGTGGAAAAACACATCAAACACCATTAGAACCTTTTGTTGATAAAAATAGCAATTACACCAACAAAGTCCAATCATTAGGCATTATGGTGAACTACCTATCGCATCTATCGTTAAATAACATATCTCTACTTAATGGAATTGTAAATAATGCATTTCCATCCAGACAAAGCACTCTCAACTATCTTAATAAATTTTACAGTAATTTAAAACGTGAAAACAGTCGGAAAATAGTTTATTCTGGAAACTATGGGTATGACGAGCAATATATTAAAATTAATGGAGAAAAATTCTATATTCTAGCTCTCTTCGACATAAAACTTAATATACTAATCAGTTACAAAATCGTGGGTAACATGAAGAAAAATACTTTGATAAATTTCATCACCACAAGAACAGAAAAACAAGCAAGAATAGCATTAACCACTGATGGAAAA
>NZ_LWMT01000178.1 GCF_001639265.1 Methanobrevibacter filiformis | reverse complement strand
CTATGCAAAATCTAGCAAATATCTCAAAAGTTCTTAAAAAAAAGGAGAAAAAGTAAAAATAAAAGTTAACCCTGAACGGATGAAAATCAGTGTTGCAGGATTTCAATCACCTAATGGGAATTCAACATTATACACAGCAGAAACAATAAACACATTCCATTTTGGAAGATCATTATTACAAATAAGAATACAAAACACTGAAAATTGTGAAATAGCAAACGAATTACTTGAAATTTTAAATTCTGAAGCTTTTGAAGATGAAAATATTAAAAATTTAATCCCTATAAAAAATTCAGAAGAATTTAAACAAGATATTCTTAGAAATATATCTGATACAAATGCATCTAAAGAGTTAACTGTAAAAAGAATTAAAAAAACAATAAATCTAGAAAATACAGAAGATAAAAGAAAAATAAGCATAATTAAAGCTCAAAACTTTACATTAACTTTATTAAATTATTTCAATATTGATATTCAAGCAGATTTAATTAAAAAACCTTTAAAATTAAAAAAATTGTTTGATAATAAAAATGAAGTTGATAAACTATTCCCTAATTCTTTAAAATCTGAAAAAAGAATTGTTATCATAATTGACAATTTCTCTGTCCATAAAACTTATTTATCAAGAATTATATGTAAAATTTTAAATATAAAACTAATCTATTTGCCTAAATACTCCCCTTTTTTAAATCCAATAGAACAACTATGGAGAACTATGAAAAATATACTACATAGAAACCCCATTCCAGATATTGAATACCTAAAAAAGGAAGTGGTTAAATTATACTACGAATTAGTTGATGAAATATCTTTTGTCGAAAATTGGATA
>NZ_LWMT01000177.1 GCF_001639265.1 Methanobrevibacter filiformis | reverse complement strand
TCCATAAAGCTTTATTAATTGATGCAAGAGCTGTGTCCCAACTAGCACCATCATTATTGTCATTTCCACCTGTAGCATTTACATAAACATCAGTTGAAAGAACAAAGTCATAATTATCCACTTCAATGTGTACATATTCTGGTGAATATGTTAATATATTATTAGCTTTAGCATCAAAAATATCAACACCAAGGCTAGATGAAATAGAACCATTAAAATCAGGCAATAAACTTAAATCATGTTCAACATTACTATTATTTAAAACTAAACTATAATTTAAAGTGTTTTGGTTTATTTCAGTGATATTTACGATGAAATAGTTTGCAGGACTTCCTCCACTAATTTTAGGATTATTTGACCCCCACCAATTTAAAGTAGCATTAACATTACCTAAATTCTCAAGATCATAACCACTTGCATTAGTATTATTAAAAATACGATTATAATTAATTTTAACTCCTATAATACGAGAAGCAATACCATAAATAACAATTCCCTGATTATTATTAATGATATTATTTTGAGTTACACTTGTATAATTACTAGAAATATACATAGCTACAGTATTATTTGTGAAGTTAGAATTAGAGATATTAGACCTAGTATCACCTGGAACTAAATGAATAGCTCTAGAGTTTAAAGTAAAACTAGAATAATTAACATTAATGGCATTAGTAGAATAAATAGCTCCTCCAGTAGAACTACCATTATTACCTGTGAAGTTAGAATAAGTCACATTAAATTTACCAGTATTGTATATGGCTCCACTATTACTACCAGTATTATTAATAAAATTAGAATTATTTACACTAAAAGTACCACCTGTATTAGTGATAGCACCAATTCCAATATTAGCAAT
>NZ_LWMT01000176.1 GCF_001639265.1 Methanobrevibacter filiformis | reverse complement strand
TTTTGCTTGATATTTTTAGGGATTTCCATGCTAATTTGGTTGTTTTTATTTTTTTCACTTTTTTAGTTTTTGGATCTTTTTTCTTTATTGTTATTGTCTTTTTGTATTGTTTGTAGAATCCAAATTGTGATGCTGTTGATGGGATGATTTTTTTTAGTTTCTTTTTATTGTTATCTAATAGGATTAAGGTTATTTTGTAGGGTTTGTTTGGTTTTAGGTATTTAACATTTGGAAGTTTTAGTTTGGCTATCACATATTTGGATACTTTTGTGTTGTGGACTTTGTTTATTTTATTTATTCCCCACCAGTTGTATTCTGCATTTATTGAACCTGATTTTCTTTTTAGGTTGTAGTTTTTATTTATAATGTAATTGTAGTTTAAATAATTGTTTTTGCCTTGTTTTAGATATATTCCTTTTGTGTTTTTGTGTATTGTGTTTTGTATGAATTTATTTTTAGATCCTATGATGTGAATAGCTAAGTTGCTGCTTTTTAGTGTGTTGTTATTAGCGTGGTTTGAGTTGCCTTTGATTCTGATGTTGTATTGTTTGTTATTCCATAGTTTGTTAAGGGTTATTTTGTTGTTGTTTTCTGTTAGTATTATTCCTGATGTTTTACTACCATGTATTGTGTTTTCTAGTATATTGTTGTAATTGCCATTGATTAGGCTGTTTGCGTATTTATTGTTGTATAAATTGTTTTTTTCTATTTTATTGATTTTGCCTACTACGTGTAAGCCATGGTAGCCATTGTTGTATATGGAGTTTTTGTAATATTTATTGTAGTCTCCTTTAAAGTACACTGCGCAGTATTTGCCTTTTTTGGAGTTGGAATATAGTATGTTGGACTCGAATGTGTTGGATTTGCCTTTTCCATTGAT
>NZ_LWMT01000175.1 GCF_001639265.1 Methanobrevibacter filiformis | reverse complement strand
TCACCAGTGCCCAAATCACCAATATTCCAAATCCCAGAAACATTATTATATGATCCTTTACTTGCATTAGCACTAACAAACTGCACTTTACTATTATTAGTTAAATTCTCAATAACAAAAACACCAGTAGCATTAGTCAAACCATTATTAGTCACAGTAATAGTGTATAAAACATTATCACCAACACTTGCAACAGTAACATTCGTAACCTTAACAATACTCACATTAACAGTATCGTTTACAGTGACAGTCTCATTATCATCAGGATCACCAGTATTAGGCTCATTAGTAGTAACATTCACAATGTTTGTGATATTTCCTGTGCCAGTAACAAGAACAGTTAGGTTTAAGGTTACAGATTCACCAGTACTCAAATCACCAATATTCCAAATCCCAGAAACATTATTATATGATCCTTTACTTGCATTAGCACTAACAAACTGCACTTTACTATTATTAGTTAAATTCTCAATAACAAAAACACCAGAAGCATTAGTCAAACCATTATTAGTCACAGTAATAGTGTACAAAACATTATCACCAACACTCACAACAGTAACATTCGCAACCTTAACAATACTCACATTAACAGTATCATTAACAACAACAGTCTCATTATCCTCAGGATCACCAGTATTAGGCTCATCAGTAGTAACATTCACAATGTTTGTGATATTTCCTGTGCCAGTAACAAGAACAGTTAGGTTTAAGGTTACAGATTCACCAGTACTCAAATCACCAATATTCCAAATCCCAGAAACATTATTATATATTCCTTTACTTGCATTAGCACTAACAAACTGCACTTTACTATTATTAGTTAAATTCTCAATAACAAAAACACCAGAAGCATTAGTCAAACCATTATTAGTCACAGTAATAGTGTACAAAACAT
>NZ_LWMT01000174.1 GCF_001639265.1 Methanobrevibacter filiformis | reverse complement strand
GCCTTTTCAAGTTTACGACCAGACCTTATACCATCAATCTGACCCATAAGAATATTTCTAGCAAGCATTCTCCTAGAATAAGCTTTCTTACCTGGAGTATCAGCATATTTAGAATGCAAATCACCAAAATCATACCGACTAACCAATTCCTCAATAAAAAAACAAATATGATTATCTGGAATAAAGTCCCTCAAATTTAAAGGAAGTAAAAACACCTGACCAATACTATCTTCATGCAAAACCATAAACACCAACTCAACAAAAACTAAAAAACATTAATACTATATTACACCCCATAATATTTAAAACTAAGCATAACTAAAAAGAATCAAAAAATAATTATTGCACAGCCAATAGATAATGGTAAAGTTCTATTGATCTGTAGCCTCTGTCAAATATGAATATTTTTTTCATCTTTTTTAGCCATTTATATTGGAATAGGTTCTTTAGATTTTTTTGAAGTAATGTTTTTTCGCTTGTTCTGTGAATGTCTAGTTCAAAATCCAGGATGAATTTGTTTAGAGAGTCATATATCATGTTAGATTTTGCTTCGCATGATTTTATTTCTTGGAATTTATTTTTCTGTCCTCCAAATATTTTTAGTAGTGCTTTGTGGAAAGGTAATTCTAATTTGCTTCCATCAGCAGCTAATAACAAGTGTCCTTTGAATTTTTTATGTGTTTGATTTTCGTAAAAGGTACTTAAATGATGTATCTTTAGTTTTTTAAAGACTAAAGGTTTGATTTTGAGCCTTGCTTGTGAAAATGCTTCTTTTGTAACTTCTATTTTTCCTATTTGTTTGAAAAATTTAACTAATTCCATAGTATTTGATAATCCTTGATTATTGATGAGTATTAATATTAAATTCACGAAATTTAATGGACTATTACGAGTGAAATCTGATGA
>NZ_LWMT01000173.1 GCF_001639265.1 Methanobrevibacter filiformis | reverse complement strand
TCTAACAACTCTTCATTTTCATTATTCATAGAGTTAAGAAGAAAAAGAGTCTTAAAATGATTCACACTTTCTCCATCATCTAATGCGCGAACCATTCTTTCCAAATCACAACACAAAAGCTCTTTATTAAAAGGACTATTAATATTAAAATTAAGACCTTCCTTCCACAAATCACTAAAATCCCCACGAACAACAGACCTCAAATAATCAAAATCAACACTAAACTTACCACTACTCTCCCAAACATTCAACTTCTTCAACACAAACCTAAAACACTTACGAATACTACTATTAAAACTCATAAAAAAATATATAAACAATCAAACATAAATAAAAATACCAAAGAAAAAAAATAATACATATAAAAAGAAAATTATTAAATACGAATCCTCTAATATAAATGGTAATGTAACCAATGTTGTTGGAAATGAAAAAGCTTACTCTGTTGATGTTGAGCAAATCTTAAGATCTGTTGCATCTGGAGGTTTTAACAAGTCTTTTGCAAGTAGTATATTAAATAGCTATGGATTAAAACTTTCTAATTATGAACGAAGTTCTAATTTAGCTGAACTTGATGTTCAGTATTTATTACTTCTTGAAGTTCCAAGAAATGATGTGGAGATGATTATTAATAATATGGAAGATGTTATTATAACTATACCTGTTAATAGTGCACCAAATTGGATTATTGATGAACTCGAGGAAGCTTATGAAAATTAATAATTGTTTTACTTATTAAATTTTATATATTAACATATATTAACTATTTTTTTTATAGTTAATTGGCTGTGCAATAATTAATTTTTCAGTTGATGGATGACAGTGAATTTTCTTAGTTGTGGTTAGATTGTAAATTATTTTTTGTAGTTTTTTTTATTTGTTGTCTATGTTTTTCATTGAATATCTATT
>NZ_LWMT01000172.1 GCF_001639265.1 Methanobrevibacter filiformis | reverse complement strand
GCTGCAACTAATGAAATAAACATCAGAAATGCAATATACAATACAATACGAACAAGAAATCTAAAAGACACAATATACTAGAAAAAACATAAATAAACATAGTATAAAACCATACATGTCTAAATAAGTATCTCTTAGTCAGTATGCCATTTATCAAAACATGATTCATACAAAAGCACTAATTTATTAATACAAATTTCATAATAAATGCACAAAAACTTAATAAAAAAAAGTTTATTAAAGTCATTAATGCATGAAGTCATATTTCAACACAAAGATTATTAAACTTTACTAAAAAATAATCAACAAAGATAAATCACTTAAAACCCAATAAACTAAATAATAATCCTTATTTTAACTTAATATTACTTCATCATCATAATATAAGCCAATAAGTATCAATTAACTAATCAATGAATTATGGAAGATCTCCTTAAATATCAATAAATTTTCACCATCATAAAATTCTATTTCAACATATACCTTAATATTTTCCCCATTTTCTGCCAAATTAGCACTTTTATTATTACAAATAGTCATGGATGATTTATCACCATAATCATGAATTTCATTACCGTATAGACACCAACTTAATGCATTTAACATAGTAGTTTTGCCTGTTCCATTATTTCCTTGAATAATAGTTATGTTTTTATTATTGTTTCTAGCAAAATCAATTTCTACATCACGGTATTGTCTAAAATTAGAAATCTTTACTTTATTTAATTTCATCCAATCACTTTATAAAATTATTTAATATAGTATGATACCTATTTTTTGACAATATATTCATCTATCCAATTTTCGACAAAAGATATTTCATCAACTAATTCGTAGTATAATTTAACCACTTCCTTTTTTAGGTATTCAATATCTGGAATGGGGTTTCTATGTAGTATATTTTTCATAGTTCTCCATAGT
>NZ_LWMT01000171.1 GCF_001639265.1 Methanobrevibacter filiformis | reverse complement strand
AATAGATATTCAATGAAAAACATAGACAACAAATAAAAAAAACTACAAAAAATAATTTACAATCTAACCACAACTAAGAAAATTCACTGTCATCCATCAACTGAAAAATTAATTATTGCACAGCCAATATATTAAAAATTTTTATAAAAATTCTAATTTTTTTCATTGTGGTGAAAAATATAGGTGTAAACATGATAAAAAGAGAATTGTATCTAAATAAAATCAGACCATATATGGATAAAAACCTTATTAAAGTCATTAGTGGGATTAGAAGATGTGGAAAATCAGTTATATTACAACAAATTTGTGAGGAACTTGAAAATTCAGGAGTGGATGAAGAAAATATAATATTAATAAATTTAGAATTAATGGAATATTCTAATATTAAAAATATTAATGAATTTTATGACTTAATAAATAAAAAAATAAACAACAAGTCTAGAAAAACATACTTACTTCTTGATGAAATACAAAATATAGAAAACTGGGAAAAACTTGTAAACTCATATTTAGCTGAAGGAAACTATGATATTTACATTACGGGATCAAATTCTAAACTCCTCTCTGGAGAATTAGCAACATATTTAACTGGACGTTTTGTTGAAATAAAAATTTATCCATTCTCATTTTTAGAATATTTAGAATATAAAAAAACAAATAATAAATATTTGAATGAATATGAACAATTTAAAGAATATATGAAATATGGGGGTATGCCCTCTACATTTGATTTTGAAGAAATAGAAAAAACGCAATACCTCCAAGATCTTTACAACTCAATAATTTTTAAGGATATATTGGCTGTGCAATAATTAATTTTTCAGTTGATGGATGACAGTGAATTTTCTTAGTTGTGGTTAGATTGTAAATTATTTTTTGTAGTTTTTTTTATTTGTTGTCTATGTTTTTCATTGAATATCTATT
>NZ_LWMT01000170.1 GCF_001639265.1 Methanobrevibacter filiformis | reverse complement strand
GACACACAAGACTAACAATATCAAGAATAAAAAACATGCTAAAAGAAAAATAAGAATATAAACAAAAAACATCACAACATTACACACTACATATCTAACATGAAAAATCCTTAACTTAACAGCTGTGATTTTTAACCATATTTTTCATGAGAATTAAAAATGTTTATAAGTCACATTTTTTGAGCAATGTGATGTAGTTTAATTTTTTATAAAAATGATTTAAGATAAAATGATAAAAAGAGAAAAGATATATCAATAAAATAACACCTTATCTGAATAAAGATATTATTAAGGTTTTACCCCGAATTAGACGTTGTGGTAAATCCACTTTTAAAATTGAATATTTGAAAGTTAAAAGTTAGATAAAAGATTTATCTTTTATCATTTTGCAAAATCAGTGTCCCAAATATTTTAATATTTCTTCTTTTTTATATAATACTAGAATTATTAAGAATATTAAATATACTCCCACTGTAAATATTAAAGAAGTGGTCTGATCAACTGCTGTAGTTGTTTTCACTAAAGTACTAAAATTTCCTACACTTCCCTCTGATGAGGATATGAGAATTGCAAAGAAATTATTTCCAAGATGAATTCCAACAGCACTTTCAATACCTTTATCGGTTATGGTGTATATACAAAGAATAATTCCTACAACAAAAGTGGTTAAAACATTTGAAGCCATAAATATTGGGTCTAACCCACCATTCACTATATGTCCTAGTGAAAAAAACAAAGAACTTATAAGAATAACGATTAATGGTTTTTTAATTATTAAACTAAGACCTTGATTAAGATATCCTCTGAAAAACAACTCTTCAAAAGTCACTTGAATAGGAATAGCTATTATAAACAATAATAGTATTAAATAGATATTTCCAAAGTTAGTATTTAAACTAAAAATAGTAGGATCCATCAAATAGTCGATAAAAAGCAAAATACTTGAGAAAGCAACCCAAATAACAAATCCTTTTAATATATTCATCCATCTTATTCTTTTAATCCATTTAACTGATTTTAAAGCATCTATTTTATCTGAAATATTAATAATAGACATTAATTTCCGTTTATGTATATACTTAACTAATATTGTAAATAATGCTATCATAATTCCTGATTGAATAAATGTAGAAAATAAAAAGAGAGATATATCGTTTTCAAGCAAATTCACTACATCAGGTAAAGCTTCAATATTTAAGTTTCCAGTTGATATTAGATATATAGCTAGAATAATTCCCATAATGATTCCAGCTATAAAGCTACCAATACCCCATGTAACTATGATAGTGATTAAATATCTCCACCATTCATTCTTTCCTTCTTTGGCATTTATTAAAAATTTATTATACATTATTACACCATTTATTTAAATAATATTAATTTAACACTGATTTCGAAAAAATAAAAAATTTTTTCAAAATCCTTTTTGAAGCCATAAAAACTGATTTAGGTACTTATGGGAGATTTTGCAAAATTTTCTAATAAAAACATTTTTCATGCTTAAATTGATTATTTTTTGAAATAGCCTTTGTTTAAACTTTTAAAAGTTTGAAATATTGTTTCAATTCATTAATATGCTGAAATGATTAATATAAAATATTAATATGCAATGTACTTTTGTATTACAGCTTTTGAAATATTTCTTATCAAAAAATAAATTAATAAGCTTTTAAAAGATTAGTGATTTTCCACAGCTTATATCTAAAGAGTACTAAACCATCAGCTCCTCCATCAATAGCTGCTTTAGAATTTGCTATCATTTGTTTTGGAGGTAATGGTTTTACATTTTTCCCGTAAACTTCTAATCCTGTCCAAACTTGAGCTCCACTTGAGTGTTTAACATACCATTGAGTGGTTTCTGTAACCCATTTATTATTATTGACAAATGCTGTTTTATAGACCATTGGCATTAGAACATCTAAATATTTACCTAACTCCTCAGTATTTTGACCATATAATCTAATACTACGATTAATTTCTGGCATTAAAGCTGCAGATAGTATTATCTTTTTGTTGTATGTTTTAGCTACCTTATTTGCTTTTTTAACAAAGAGAGTCACTGCTTTATCACCACGAACTCCATTAGAGTAATTGTATTGATAGGCTGCACGGTGTTTTGAAGCTATTCCTGAATATCTAACATAATCGAAATGAATTCCATCAATTACTTTAGTTTTAGAATATATTTTCACTCTTTTAAGTAATTTATTGAAGTATTCATAATTATATGATTTGGTTTTAGGATTTATAGGATTTATCCATTTATTCCCAACTTTAAAAGTACAGAACCATATATGAACTTTAATTCCATATTTATGAGCTCTTTTTGTAAATGCAATCACTTTTTTTAAACCATATTTACTAACTGCATTTTCAAGTAATAATATGTTTCCAACACCAGCCTTTTTAAGCTTTTTAAGATTTACTGAATTCATATAGTCTGACCATAACCAAACTGCATTTCTTTTTATGTAGGGATTAGTATATTTATTTAATTTACTTGTTTTTTTAACATTTAAATGGATATGGGAAGGTAATTTCTTAGAATGTTTATGGTATGTTAGTATTTTTGAAAACTCATAAACATAAGTTTGATATTGAACTTTTTTGCTGTTCTTTGCACTTGTTACATAATTAGGAGTTTTATTATTTCTACCTACATATGTAATAACTTTTGAAGCATGTGTATAATAACCATTTGAATTAATTTTTTGGTTTATATTATCTCCAGAAGGTAAATTAGGGTACCTAATATTCTTTTTAACAATAATTGATGAATTATCACCATCTTTTTTATATTTAATTGTTTTAGCCATTAGATATGTAAATTCAGGCACTGTTAATTTATAAGAACCAGTTTTTACAGTTTTAGGCAGCTTTTTGTTTTTTTTAATATATTTATTAAGAGTTACAGAACTAGAAACTATATCTTTTTGAGAAATACTCTTTTCGTTATCAATACTTTTTTCATTATCAATATTCTCATTATCAACACTATTCTTATCAATAGCACTATTATTGTCAGCTGCAAAACTAGAATTACAACTTAATGCAATAATTAATAGAAAAGCTAATATCATAAATAATATATTAAATCTTTTAATTAATTTAAATTTCATAATCAAATACTTCCAGGATTAGGTCTAAATATAAATCATGTATAGTGAACATAGAACTAATTATTATTAATAACAATAAATTTTAGTACTACTTTTAATATTCTTTTTAATATTATTTTTAAAGTTATTATTTTTAGTACTACTTTTAATATTCTTTTTAATATTATTTTTAAAGTTATTATTTTTAGTACTACTTTTAATATTCTTTTTAATATTATTTTTAAAGTTATTATTTTTACTACTACTTTTAATATTATTTTTACTTTTAGTACTACTTTTAATATTACTTTTCATTTTAAAATTATCATTTAATATTTAAATTTTAAATATCTTTATATAAATTAATAATTAAAAATATGGTATTATAGTAAATAAAATTATAGTAAATATAAATAAATGAAGTTTTAGTAACTGAAGTTTTAGCTTAATTATATTAATTTATTTATAGATTTAGTTATAGATTCATTGATTAACTATTATTTAGCTGTAGTTTATATTCAACTTAGCATTGGTGTTTAGATTATAGTTCATATTCATTTTATAATTTAATTTACAATTCATTTCATTATATAACTTATTTTACTCTTGGAATTATTTTTTAATTAGTTTACAGGTGATTTAATGACAAAAGAAATAGAAAAGAAATGGCAAAAAAGATGGGATGATGCAAAGCTATTTCAGTCAGATCCAAATGAAAAAGAAAAATTATTCATAACAGTAGCATATCCATACCCAAGCGGGGCAATGCATATTGGACATGGACGAACTTATACTGTCCCAGATGTTTATGCAAGATATAAGCGAATGCAGGGATATAATGTGTTATTTCCAATGGGTTGGCATGTAACAGGAGCTCCAGTTATTGGAATAGCTAGTAGAATAAGAGATAAAGACCCATGGACACTGGAATTATATGAAAAGGTTCATAAAGTACCTAAAGAAGAACTTCCAAAACTCATTGACCCTGAATATATTGTAAAATATTTCAGCACTGAATATCATAACGTTATGAGTGATATGGGATACTCTATTGATTGGAGAAGGGAATTTAGAACAACAGATCCAAGTTATAAGAAATTTGTAGAGTGGCAATTGAAACAATTAAAGGCACAGGATTTAGTGAAAAAAGGGAATCATCCAGTTAAGTATTGTCCAGGATGTGGAAACCCTATTGGGGATCACGACCTACTTGAAGGTGAAGGAGCTACAATAAACGAATTAACACTTTTAAAATTTGAAATTGATGGAAAATATTTAGTTCCAGCTACATTTAGACCTGAAACAATTTATGGGGCAACGAATCTTTGGATGAACCCAGATGTATCTTATATTGAAGTAGAAAAGGGTGGAGATATAAAAGAAAAGGAGGGTATGAAAGAAGATAAGAATATAGAAAAAGAGGGAGATATGGAAGGAGATAGAGAGATATGGATAATAAGTGAAAAATCTTATAATAATCTTTCTAATCAATTTAAGGATCTTAAAAAGCTAGGAAATATTAATCCCAAAGAATTAATTGGTAGATTTGTTAAAAATCCTGTAACTAATACTCTTCATCCAATATTACCTGCAAGCTTTGTTGATCCTGAATATGGAAGTGGTGAAGTTTTTTCAGTACCTGCCCATGCTCCAGCAGATTATATTGCACTTCAAGATCTTAAAAATAACTTAAAACTCTTAGAAGAGTACAATTTAGGTAAGATTGTATCTAAAATTGAAGCATTAAATGTTGTAACACTTAAAAGATATAGTGAAATTCCTGCAAAAGATGTTATAGAAAAATTACAAGTTAAAAGCCAAGAAGACCCTAAATTAGAAGAAGCAACCAATGAATTATATAAAGTAGAGCATTCAAAAGGAATTATAAGTGAACATATTCCAGATTGTGCTGGGGAAAGAGTAGTTGATGCACGAGAATCTATTAAAGAAAAAATGATTGGAGATGATCTTGCTGAGGTGATGTATGACTTCTCAGCACATCCAGTTATTTGTAGATGTGGAACTCATGGTGTAGTTAAAATAATGGACAATCAATGGTTTTTAAAATATTCTGATGAAGATTGGAAGGTAAAAACAAGGGAATGTTTAGCTCAAGAAAATATTATTCCTCCAGAGATTAGATCTAATTTTGATTATTATATTGGCTGGTTAGAAGATTGGGCATGTTCAAGAAGGATAGGGCTTGGAACAAAACTTCCTTGGGATTCACAATGGTTAATAGAACCATTAACTGACTCTACAATATATATGGCTTATTATACAATAGCTAAATACATAAAAACAATGGATCCAGATATTTTAGATGATGAATTCTTTAATAAAGTATTTTTAAGTGAGATTAACGAAAATGATAGTCTTTCAGATGAAGTTAAACAGATTAAAGAGGAATTTGATTATTGGTATCCATTAGATTGGAGATTATCTGCAAAGGATCTTGTTGGAAATCACCTTAGCTTTCATATGTTCCATCATGCAACAATATTCCCAAAAAATAAATGGCCACAAGGTATGGTTGTATTTGGAATGGGACTTCTTGAAGGAAATAAAATGTCTTCCTCAAAAGGTAATGTTATTCTTTTATCTCAAGCTATTGAAGATTACGGTGCAGATGTTGTTAGATTATTCTTAATGTCATCAGCAGAACCATGGCAAGACTTTGATTGGAGAGAAAAAGAAGTTATAGGAACAAAAAGACGACTTGAATGGTTTAGTGAATTTGCAGATAAAATAAAAGAAATCAAAGGAGCTAACATAAATATTAATAACATTGAAGAAGTTCCATTAGAACGTGAAATTGATAAATGGATGATAAGTCAGCTTAACTTAAGAATAAAAGATGCAACAATAGCTCTTGAATCATTTCAAACAAGAAAAGCACTTCAAGATTCATTTTTCCTACTTAAAAAGGACATTGACCATTATATGTATAGAACAAAACACTTAATCGAAACTAAAGATTCAGCTGTTATTTATGCATTATCAACAGTTTTAAAAACATGGATTAAAATTCTTGCTCCATTTACACCCCACACATGCGAAGAGCTTTGGAATACTCATGGAGGAGAAGGATTTGTAATAGAAGAACAATGGCCAATTTTCAATGAAGACTTAATTGATGTGAAAATAGAAAAATCAGAAGAAATCATTCAAAACATTGTAAAGGACATAAAACACATTAATGACTTAACTAAAAAGGATGCAGAAAAAGTCCATGTTTATACTGCACCAGAATGGAAATGGAAAGTCTATGAACTAGCTGATGAAATTGGAAAACCAGATATTGGTCAAATAATTGGAAAATCAATTAAAACAAATTTAAATGATAATAAAAAAGAATTATCTGAATTTGCAAAGAAAATAACTCGTGAAATGACAAAAACAAAATATGTTGGAAAAGTAGATGAAATAGCTATTTTAAACAATGCAATTGAATTTATAAGTGAAGAAAGTGGTGCTGAAATCATAATTCATGAGGATAATAGCTATGATCCTAAAAACAAATCAAAACATGCGATTCCTTACAAACCTGCATTATATATAGAGTAATTGTTTATTTTAACCTTACTCTATTGATAGGATCATTTTGAATAAATTCTTACGTTGCTCTTTCTATTTTATCATATATAATCAAAGAGGGGGTTCGTAAGTATATAAGTCGTTAAAAATCTATTTAATTATATTTTCATGATATTTAGAATTTTTGCTATTTTTTAGATTTTTTAAAATTTGATAGATAATTTTATTAATATGAAACAAACATTTCAAACTTTTAAAAAAAGTTTGAACAAAAGCTATTTCCAAAAATAAACCATTTTAAGTATAAGGAATGCTTTTATTAATATGAAACAAACTTTTAAAAAAAGTTTGATCAAAAGCTATTTCCATAAATAAACCATTTTAAGTATAAGGAATGCTTTTATTAATATGAAACAAACTTTTAAAAAAGTTTGAACAAAAGCTATTTCCAAAAATAAACCATTTTAAGTATAAGGAATGCTTTTATTAATATAAAAATTTATAAATATATTATTAAACAATCATTGGGAAATTATATGATCCATAAAACTCAACTTTCAAAATCAAAAAATTCTAACAAAAGGAAACAAATAGCTATTGATTTTGCTAATTCATTAAATAATCCTGAAATAGAGAAAATAATTTTATTCGGGTCTGTTGCTCGTGGTGAAGATAATAAAGATTCAGATATAGATATTCTTATTGTGACTTTTAATGTTGATGATGATTTAATGATTGAAGATGAAATTTATGGAAAAACATTTGACATACTTCTTGAAACAGGAGAATACTTATCTGTAAAAATGATTGATAGCGAACACTATAAACGACATATAAATTTTTCTTTTTATAAAAATATTGAAAAAGATGGTGTTTTAATTGGATGAATAGCTCTAAATATATTTCAGTGAACTGTGGCTTTTTCCTGGGTTTGATAGGTAATGTTTTCCGTAAGTGTGAAAGTGTATTGGGTCTATTCTGTAGTTGTCTATTTCTAATTGTCTGTTTGGATTACAATTGTCCATTATCTTTAGGATTTACTTGTTAATATTTTCCTATATTTTTCGTATTTTGCAATTGTCTAATATTTTTCACAAAAAATTTCTCTAACTATAATAGGATATTTAATTAAAATATAAGTTATACATAATTTTTATTTACAAGATATAACATAACATTATTATTGAATTGTAATTAAAAATATACTGTAGAAAACAACTTTTAAAATCGAAAATGAAAAACAGTTAATGTGCTTTAAGGGACATGATTACAAAAGAATTTAAGAAAACTGGTTTTAAATTTTTAAAATGACTAAAGGGTGATTAAATGGAAGAAAAATTAGATATTACTCATTTAAAAAAAGCATATGATGCATATTCCAATGCTTTGAGTTTATCATCAAAGGCAGAATCAAACCCCTCAGAACAATTTTATATAAAAGAAACTATCCGCACTTCACTTATACACCATTTTGAAACACTTTATGAACTTTCATGGAAGGCGATAAAACGATTTGTAGAATTAGATGAAGGGCATGAAGATAATTTAACAAGAAGGGGTCTATTCAGACAAGCAGGGGAAAAAGGACTTATAGATGATTTTCATAAGTGGATGGAATTTCATAAGTCAAGAAATCTAACATCACATACTTACAATGAAAAAACTGCAGAGAAAGTATATGTCACTGCAAAAGAATTTGATAAATATGCTGAAAAGCTTATTTTAACTTTAGAAAAACAAATTAAAGAACTATGATTTCGTAATTTGGAGAAAATAATGATTCAAGTATCACCTGATGAAATGGAAATAATTATAAACATAATCCAAAAACATGCCAAAAATTGTAAAGTTTTAATATTTGGATCTCGCTTAAAAGGAAATAATAAAAAATTTTCTGATTTGGACTTAGCTTTCATTTGTAATGAGGGATTAGGATTAAAAAGGAGAATAAATCTCGATATCAAATTTGAAGAATCTGATTTACCGTACAAAGTGGATGTTGTAGATTACAATGAAGCATCGAAAGAATTTAAAAAAATAATCGATGAAAAAAATAAGAAGATATGGGATAATTCGGGATAATTCTTAATTTCACTGAATATTTGGTTGATTCAGTGATATTTTAGTTATATGAAACAAACTTTTAAAAAAAGTTTGAACAAAAGCTATTTCCAAAAATAAATTATTTTAAGTATGAATTATGTTTTATTAATATTAATTAGTTAGACTATCTGATTTTTTAAAACACCAAGATCTTCAATAGCTATTTCCACAGTATCTCCTTTTTGCATTTGTCCTACACCTGATGGAGTTCCTGTAGCTATTATATCTCCGGGTTTTAGAGTCATTATTGATGATATGTATTCAACAAGAATATGCGGTGAGAAAATCATATTTCGAGTATTGGATTCTTGTTTTATTTCACCATTAAGTTTTGTTGTTATCTTTTGGTTTTTTTCATCTAATTCTGTGTCTATAAATGGTCCAATAGGACAGAAAGTATCGAAACTTTTAGATCTTGTCCATTGTTCGTCTTTTCTTTGTAAATCTCTTGCTGTAACATCGTTTAATATTGTATAACCTGATATAAATTCCTGAATTTCACCATATTCAATATTTTTTCCTTCTTTACCTATTATAATAGCTAATTCTCCTTCATAATCAACTTCATTTGAAAGTTTTGGGTATTTAATCAAGTCAGTGTGACCTATAACTGAACTTGGTGGCTTTAAAAATAATTTAGGTTCCTCTGGTATATCCATATCTAACTCTTTACAATGGTCTGTGTAATTTAGCCCAACACAAATGATTTTAGATGTTTTGACTGGAGGTAAAAAATTAATATCTTCAACTGAATGGCTTGTTCTAAGTTGATTTCTAAGATATTTCCAATTTTCCCATGAATCTAGTACTTTTTCAATAGGATCTTTAAGTTCAATTACTTTCTTACCATCATAATATCCTGATTTAATTTTATGATCTTTAATAAACCTTAAAAACTTCATATTATCTTTTCCAATTATATATTATCTATTTTTTTAAATTTTATCCTTTTGCGAAATCAGTGTCTTAAACTTAAATTATTCTTTCTATTGGAATAACTAGAATGTCTCTTGCTCCAGCATCCTTTAATTTGCTTGTAAGTTCAAATACTTCCTCTTCATTAACTACTCCTTGAACTGCTACGGTATCCTTAACAGAAATGACTTGTGAGATAGTTGGACCTGTTAAACCAGGCATTAATCTTTCTACTGCTTTTAAGTAGTCAGTGGGAACATTCATCATAAGTAATTTTTTACCTTCTGCATCAATTACTCCATCAAAACTGGTTTTTATAGTGTTAATAAGACTTTTTTTATTTTTATATCTATTTTTATTAGCTATTAATTTCACAGAGCTGTTTAAAATATTATCAATGACTTTAAGATGGTTCATTTTTAGTGTTGTTCCTGTACTTGTTAAATCAGATATTAGGTCAGCTACTCCAATAAAAGGAGCTATTTCAGTTGATCCACTTAGCTCAACAATCTTTGCCTCAATACCAAGTGAGATTAAATAGCTATTTGTTAAGTTGGGAAATTCTGTAGCAACAGTTACGCCTGATTTGATGTCTGTGGTTGAATTAACATCAGATGTCTCAGGTGCTGCTAAAACAAGGGATGTTTGACCAAATTTTAAGTCTGTTAAAATTTCAACATCACTTTCTGATTCCTTAACAAGATCTAAACCAGTTATTCCAAGATCTACAACACCATCCTCAACATAACTTGCAATATCTGCTGCTCGAGCAAACATAACATCAATGTCATTATGGTGTGTTTTTGAGAATAATCGTCTGTTTCCAGATTCTTCAAGTCCTAAACCTGCTTTTTCAAGTATATTAATTATTGGAGTACTTATTCTCCCTTTTGAAGGTATTGCTATTTTTATTTTCATAAAAATCCTCTATAAATATAATAGCTATTTTAATTAAATATTTTTATTAATGATATTAATATATGTAATTTTAGTCTAATATAGTTTCATAGAATTTCAATTAAAATTTTACAAAGATATAAAACAAAAGTTTCACATGTTAAAAATACATATTTAATAATCACTTCCTGTAATGTCCTATAACTCATCTGCCTAATGGTGGCGAAGTTCTTAAATGATCAATGCGGATTTAAGGTGTGGATTTTACTAATTTTTTCTTTTAATAGTTTATATTGGTATATAGTAATTTTATCTATTTTTGGTATTGATAAATAAATGTCTAATTATGTCTATATAAATTAATTTTCTAAATACATAAGTTTATATGTTAATTTAATAAATAATATATGATATATCAATTATTGATATGTCAAATAATTAATTTTAAATATTTTTATATATAATTGCTCATTTTTAATGTATAATATCTAGCTATCTTTTAATTAATCTTTAAATGAGATCTTATCATGAATTCCAAAATCCAAGATGAATCATCAATTATTTGGTTGGTTCCTAAACTTCATCTTTTAATGAAAAAAGAGATGCAAAGCAAGCTTAAAGAACATGATATCCTATGGGAACAATGGTTCACTTTAAATAGAATATATAGAAGTGAAGGACATAATCAAAAAGAACTTGCTGAAATTTCTCTTAGAGATAATGCAGCTATTACACGTACTTTAAATGTTCTTGAGAAAAAGGGGATTGTTAGAAGAGAGAAATCTTCAATTGATAAAAGAGAATTTTTAATATATTTAACTGATAAAGGGCGCATACTACATGAAGAAACTGAATTAATTTATCTTAAGCATATTAAAAAAATCAATCATATTTTAAATGAAAGAGAATTAAGAGAATTAAAACGTTTACTTAATAAATTAATCTTAAATTTAGCTTGATTAAAAATAAAAATCATTTAAAATTACTTTAAATTTAATTTAACTTACTTAAATAGCTATTAAAATATTTATAATTTACTATAATTTGAATTAGAAAAATAATTTTTATTCTTAATATTTTTTATTATAACTTATTAATTATAAGAATATTTTAATTATAATAATATTTTCTTATACTTAATTTGATTATAACTTATTAATTATAATAATATTTTCTTATATTTAATTTGATTATAAATTAATTATAACAATATCTTTTCATATATTCACAATTCACTAAATTAATTACACATGGAGTAAAATTATGGGATCAAGTTTTAAAAGTAATTTCAATCAAACAAAAGCTGTATGGGCAGTGTTCTTTGCAGCTATAATTGCATTCATGGGTTTAGGATTGGTTGATCCAATTTTACCTGTGATTTCTCAACAACTTGGAGCAAGTCAAACTGAAGTAGCTTTACTATTCACAGGTTACAGTGCTGTAATGGCAATAGCTATGCTTGTAACAGGTGCAATTTCTACAAGATTAGGTATTAAAAAGACTTTAATTTTAGGTGTAGCAATAATAGCTGTTTTCTCAACATTATCAGGCTTCTCTGATAATGTATGGACAATAATATTACTTAGATGTGCTTGGGGATTCGGAAATGCTCTTTTTGTAGCGGTTGCTTTAAATGCCATTGTTTCATTTTCGAATAATCAAACTCACACTACAATTATTTTATATGAAACAGCTGTTGGTTTAGGATTTTCGATCGGACCTCTTGCAGGTGGATTATTAGGTAATATGTCCTGGAAATTCCCATTTTTCGGTGTTGGAATTTTAATGGTCCTAGGACTCATTCTCTTAGCTATTTTAATTCCAGGCTCTAAGAAAACTAATGAAAACAATAATAGTAATAATAAAGAAGAGGAAGGAGGTAAATCATTACTTGATCCTTTCCGTGCGATGAAACACAAACATATAAGTGTATTGTCAATATTCGCATTCCTTTATAATTTCGGTTTTTTTACCTTATTCGCATATTCTCCTTTTGTTTTAGGTTTAGATGCCCAAGGAATAGGTTTTGTATTTTTAGGATGGGGGATTCTGTTAGCTATTTCATCAATTTTCATGGCTCCAAAAATCAGAGATAGATTTGGAACATTTAACTCTATTTATTATGTTTTATCATTGTTTGTGGTTCTTCTATTTATAATGGGAATATTCACATCAGTACAATGGATTATGATAATAGCTATTATCACATCTGGTATTTTAATAGGGAACAATAATACTTTACTTACAACAGCTATATTACATGCTTCAGATGTTGATAAATCAACCACTTCAGCAGCATATAATTTTGTAAGATTCATAGGATCAGCTATTGCACCATTACTTGCAGCTTTCTTAGGAGAACACTTTTTCCCAAGCATCCCTTTTTTAGTAGGTGGAATATTTGTATTAACTGCAATAATCTTCTTATTTGTAAATAGAAAGTATTTACCTAATGTTGATGTAGTTGAAAGTAAGTTTGTAGAAACGTCTTTAAAGTAAAAGATTTTATTGTTCGTGATGTTTTCACTGTCAAAACTGAAACACAAATCATTGATGTACTAAAAACATTTAGAGTTAATAGAATTACTGGACTTCCAGTAATAAACTTGAATTCAAAGGTTAGGATGAGACATCAAAGATTTCTCTAACCTTCATCACAGAACAAAAGTACACTGATTTCGCAAAATAGAAAATTTTGCAAAATCTCCCATAAGTACCTAAATCAGTTTTTATGGCTTCAAAAGGATTTTGAAAAAATTTTTTATTTTGCGAAATCAGTGTTAAATTTTTATTTGAAAAATAGCTATTAATTTTATTTAAAATGGTAGGTAATTACATAATTGCAATAATTTAAAGATTATTTAGCTATTTTTCAAATAAACAGCTGTTATTAATTGATAAATGAGTTGTAATTTATTATTTTCATGATATTTCTTTCTCTATTAATTTATTCATTGATTTTAATAGTTTAGTGGGAAAAATAAAAAATAGGGAATTGAAATTCCCTTTAATTATAGGTCTATTTTAGTTTTAACAGTTTAGTAGTAGCAAAAATATCGTGTTTATACATAAACTGGTTTATATCCTATAATGTTCCCACAGTCATCATAAATAGGCACACTGACTACATAAACTGGTTTATATCCTATAAGGTTTCCACAGTCATCATAAACAGGTTCGTAGTGATCAGGTGGTATTGCTCCTGGTGGGGTTGTTCCGCTACCTATTTTAACAGTTGCTGAAGCAATGTTGTTGTAATAGTTGGTTTCATTTTCATTTGCACTTACATTAACAATGTTAGTCCAGGTTGTTGTACCTTGTTCTAAAATTGCAATATATCTTATTGTTAGGGTTACGGATTCTCCTGCTTTTAAGTCTCCTATAGTCCATACATGAGTAAGAACATCATAGCTTCCTTTGGTAGAGGAAGGTTGAGCCTTGTATGCAATTACACCTGCTGTCGGTGCTGTTTCGCTTACTTTTACTCCAGTTGCATCTCCAGGACCATTGTTTGTTACAGTTATTGTATATGCTACTTGCTCGTAATATTTTATACTTGTAACATTACCTGTTTTAGTTATTGCAAGGTCTACAGTTTCATTTTTAACTGATGTACTATTATTTCCAACAACAATTGTTGCTGTAGCGTTGTTGTTGGTGTAGTTGGTTTCGTTTTCGTTTCCGCTTGTGTTTACTTTGTTGGTCCATGTTCCTGTGGTTTTTGCTGTTACGGTTAGTATTAGTGTTGCGGTTTGTCCGACGTTTAGGTTTCCGATGGTCCATAGTCCAGCTGTTGAGGAGTATGTTCCAGTACTTAGGGAGTAGCTATAGTATGTTACTCCAGTTGGTAGTGTTTCGGTTACTTTTACTCCGGTTGCGTTTGCGGGACCGTTGTTTTTCACAGTTATTGTGTAATTCACGGTTTTTCCGATTTCTACAGTTGAAGCGTTAACTGTTTTGGTTATTGCAAGATCTATGCTATTGTTTTTGATGGTGATGTTTGCTGTAGCGTTGTTGTTGGTGTAGTTGGTTTCGTTTTCTTTTCCGCTTACGTTTACTTTGTTGGTCCATGTTCCTGTGGTTTTTGCTGTTACGGTTAGTATTAGTGTTGCGGTTTGTCCGACGTTTAGGTTTCCGATGGTCCATAGTCCAGTTGTTGAGGAGTATGTTCCAGTGCTTAGGGAGTAGCTATAGTATGTTACTCCGGTTGGTAGTGTTTCGGTTACTTTTACTCCGGTTGCGTTTGTGGGGCCGTTGTTTTTCACAGTTATTGTGTAGGCTATGCGGTTTCCAATATTTGCAGTTGAAGTGTTAGTAGTTTTGGTTATTATAAGGTCTACAAGGTTTTCTTTGATAGTAATGTTTACACTATCATTGTTGTTGGTGTAGTTGGTTTCGTTTTCTTTTCCGCTTACGTTTACTTTGTTGGTCCATGTTCCTGTGGTTTTTGCTGTTACGGTTAGTATTAGTGTTGCGGTTTGTCCGACGTTTAGGTTTCCGATGTCCCAGACGTTATATGGGGATGTGTATGTTCCAGTAGTTTTGGAGTAGCTAGTGAGTGTGACTCCAGTTGGTAATGTTTCGGTTACTTTAACTTGTGTAGCGGCTTGTGGACCGTTGTTTTTCACAGTTATTGTGTACTTTACACTGTTTCCAATATTCACGGTTGAAACATTAGTAGTTTTAGTTATTACAAGATCTGTTTCAGGTATAAGTGTTAAGTTTTCTAATGTAATATTATAAGGGATATAATTATATATTAACATTGCTTGGGCTGTTGTTGGAGAGGTATTTTTGCCAGGTTTCGCCATACGGAAAGTAAATTCATTGTATGTCACAGTCCAAGTTGTTGAATTGTATTTAGATCCATTGATATATTTTATAGTTGAGTTAATTGAAGAGGGAATAATTTTCTTTGTGGAGTTTATTTTAAAGTTATCGGGGTATGTTTTATTTTTTATACTCTTATTTCCACTAATTTTCCACACTTCTTTTTGAAAAGCCTCTTTTTTAGTAAGATTATTAGCTATTTCATCATTATAATTTGCAGCGATGTACTCAATAACTCCGTCTTTTGTATTAATTTTCGCTGTTGTTTCTAAGGAGTCACCAGTTTTAACAGCTGCTTCTTCTTCTACACACATATAGTCATAGTCACGGTTATTAGTCACATCTGTAACAGTATGATTATTGTTTATCTGTACTTCATCAGCAAACACTGTCGATGGAAGCATCAGTGCGAATAAAACCGTAATTATGGCTACTATTAGATATTTATTTTTCATATTATCATTTCGTCATGTTAATTAATATTATAAAATTTAATATTATAAATTAAATATTTAGGAATATTTAGGAATTTTTTTATTTTGATCAATAATTTATAAACAATATCTTTTGGTTTAAATCGTTATTTAAATCGGTTTTAAACCTATATTTGTCTGAATATTTCTATATTTCAACTTAATTCTATTTTTTAGTTCTTAAACATTTACCTTAAATATGTATATTTCAAATAGATTGTTGAAATTCATTTATTTTTTTTTATTTATAGTACATTACTCAAAAGTGTGATTTTTAATCATTTTTTAATTTTCATGAAAAATATGATAAAAATACTTTAAATTGAATTTAAAGGTTTTTTAGATGATATTTTGGAACATTTAAATTCACTACATATGTTACAAAGTTTTGTAATATATTATAACTGCTTGTTGTGGTTGAAATTTATATAATTTTTTTTATTTAACTACTAAATGTGTTGAAATTCATATAATTTTTTTTATTTAACTACTAAATGTGTTGAAATTCATATAATTTTTCATTGTACTTATATATTTGTCTAAAAAGATTAGTTAAATGCTATAAATAGCTATAAATAGCTATGCTGTCTATTTAAAACGTATTATTTATTGTATGTAATATTTTTTTTATTGGATACAATTAATTGGATACAATATATCATTGTTATTTATAATGAATAGACTATGGACTTTAATTAGAAAAGTTCATATTGGCTCAATATAGGGTTATTAGTGCCTATATAGAGAGATATTAGAAAATGGATAGTTATTTGTTCTTGTGTGGATTATTTGTTTATTTTGAATTGTTATTTGTTAATATTCCTGATTGTAATAATTATGATATTAATAATTCATTTATATAAATAAATGAACTAATTGATATTTAGTTAATTAATATCATAGCTATTTTTCTAAATTAATCATTTTATATGGCTCATTAACTTTGAAATTGACTAAATTAATTGCTCTATTGCTTAAAAGCAGTATTAAAAATTTATTTCATAGTATGAGATATAACAAATTAATTTTCACTTTTACCAATTCCTAAACATTATACATCAAGTTCGTAAATAAACATATTTAAACCTTTCTATTGATTACAAACTAATTACTGAGTTTTAAATTAATATTATACGAACTAAATATAGTTTATATTAATATTACTAGTTACAATGAATTAATTAGTTTATATGTTATTATAATTTATATATTACTATAAGTCCAATATTCATTATTGACAATTTTAATCAATAGTTGCAAATACAAAGATTTTTAAGTGAAAATTGAAATAACTGGAAATGGAAAAAATACAAACAAAACTAAACTTAATAATGGAAGTACATAACTTAAAACATATATATTTTCATTGAAATTAAGAATAAAAAGGAAAAATGGAAAAAATTCGGTTCTGTCAAAAAATAATGTGCTAACTTCTAAAGTAAGATTTCTGAAAATTGAACATTATCTATTATTAATTCACTAAAATTAAACAATATATTATTTTTAATAGATATCAACGAATTGATCGTTATTAAATTTATGTGATTATTATAACTCATCATGTAGTATTGTATTAATAAAATATATTTATAAAATAAAACTATTAGTGTTTTTTAACATTTTTTAATTTGGTCTAATATATTTTTTTTAGAGATGTTGATTCAGAGATAATATTCATTATTTTCTTTTAAACTTAAATTATTATTAATATAAGTTTTAGTTATTTATTACACTCTTAAAATATAAAATAAGTTCAATATTACTTTATTACATATTTATGTACTGATCTAGCTATTTTTAGTAACACTTTTTTTATACAATAGATTATAATAACACTTTTTTATTTTTATTTCGTTCCAATTTATTTTAAATATCATTATTATTCAATATAAACCAAATTACTAGTGTTATTTAATTAGTTAATGATATTTATTATTGTAATATCTTTTAATGGATGTTATAATTTTTTAATAGCTATTTATAATTCGTTCATTGAATTATTCATAAAATTAATCCTAGTAGCTCCTAGTTTTAGATTTTGTATAGTTTATTATGATAATAATGTACTAGTTTTTTAAGTAATTATTCATATTTATAAAAACATTTTTTATTAGAAATAAATCTAGTATTTCATGAATATAACTTATAAACAGCAAGATTTAACAATATGCAATATTTTAAATCAATCAAAATCTACTTGACAATTACTAAGATCTTTATATCTGATTTATAAATTATTTCAAATATCTATTTTAAAGAAACATTTATATACTATTTATGTGCATACACCTACTTATCAAATTGAAGGGGTTAATTGACTAAAATTTGAAAACATCTGAAATATACAATTATTGGATAATCCTTTTTAAACCACTACTAACCATCCTATGAATTGACTAACTTTTATCATTACATTTTAATATAAAAGATAATCCCACTTTTATTTGAATTGCTAAACAATAATACAGAGATTATTTAGTTTTAATTAGAATATAATACAGATATTGCTTTTTTTGAAGATAATACAGAGATTATAAATTATTAATTTACTTTAATAATACAGAGATTATTTATTTTGAATAAAAATATATCATCTAAATCATTGCTTATTATAAATATTTATTAGAATAACAATGACATTTAATCACTTTTAAATCATTTTATCAATCTTTTAAGTTTTATAATCTTTTTAAGTTGTTATAATCTGATAAATAGGGATTACATTAAATAATATATAGATTTTTGTAAATGTCGTTATTATTTTGTTCTATCTTGATATTACTTTTGTTTCACACTTAATTTAAGTGATACTTTGCTTAACATTTAGTAACACTTGTTATGCCTGTTAGAAATAGTGTAAAATAAACAGTTTAAATACATGAAACAAACTTTTAAAAAAAGTTTGAACAAAAGCTATTTCAAAAAATAAGCAATTTAAATTAAGAAATGCTTTTACTAACATTAAAATATCAGAGAATGAAGGATAAATATTATTATAAATTCATTTAATGGTTAAAATAAATGGTTAAATTAAATTAAAAAAATAATCTATTAATTGAGCTGTTTTAAAGATTTTATTAAATTTAAAAGCATCCAATCAGGGATTATAGTGGAGATTTCTATAGAAAATTATACAGATTTTTTGGAAATCTATGTCATGAGGAGGATTATATATGACAGAGAAATTAAAAAAATTTATAAACAATAAATTTTTTGGCATTGTATTAAATGTCATGATTATTTCTCTATTGGTCTCAATAACTTGTGTAGCTATTTCAGGTGTTAGTGCTTCAGACATTCATGTAGCAACTAATGGGACTGATTCTGCATCAGGGGACATTTCAGCACCTAAAGCAACAATAAACAATGCTTTAAACGCGTCAACCAATGGAGATACTATTAAGCTCCGTAATGGAGTATATACGGGACTAAACAATAACACAAACCTATCTATTACAAAAAATCTTACTATTGCTGGAGAATCAAAAGGCAATGTAATAATTGATGCTCAAGGGCAAAGTAATCATTTTAGCATAGGTTCTGGTGCTAATGTAACTTTTATAAATATAACTTTTATAAATGGTTTAAGTCAAAATGGTGGATCTATTTACAGTAATGGTAATAGTCTTAATATTGTAAATTCCACTTTTGCGAATAATAGTGCTAATGAAGGTAGTGCTATTTACAATGCTGGAGAAAATCTTCAGGTAAGTAACTCTAACTTTATTAATAATGGAAATTCAGCTATTTACACAATCAACAATGATAGTGTTATATATAATAATAGCTTTGATAATAATAATGCTGTCTTAGCTATTGGATTTAACAATTCAATAATAGACTTAAATGACTTTTCGTCAGAAAATAACTTAAGTAATAATGGTATTGTTTTAATTGTAGATGGTAATGGAAATATAATAGAAAATGCTACCTTCAATGGAAATAATAACACTTATGGTATAATTGTTAATGGAGATAATAATAACTTTACTGATATTAATCTACATAATTTTGAAACTGCTGTATTATTCAATACAAGTAGTAAAAATAATATATTTAATCGTAGTGAAGTTTTATATAATAATATAGGAATTGTTATTTTAGGAAATAATAATACTATTATATCTTCAATTATATTGAACAATAATGCTTCAGGTATTAATATCTCAGGTAATAATAATATTCTTCAGTACAACCATATCTATAATAGTACTGTTGGAATGATTAACTCTGGAAACAATACCAATGCTAACTTTAATTGGTGGGGTAAAAATGATATTGCAAGTAAATATACTAACACTGGGAACAATCTAGATTTAACCTACTGGTATACGTTACAATTATCATTTAACAACACATTAAATGTAACAGCAAACACAAGAGAGCAATATCCATTTAACACAACTGGTAATATATTTGCTTATTTTGTGTTAAATAACTTAACAGCTAGCGATTCTACTTTGTTACCTTATATCAGAATAGATTTATACAGATATAATAGTACAGCAAGAGGGAATGACTATTTCCTTGGAGAAGACGAGTCTAAAAACTATCCTGTTAACATAACTGAAGGTAATGTTCGTGAATATGTACGAGCTACTATTGATGATGAAGATATCAGCTTATCACTAGAAGCTAACATATCTGATGGAGTATATGTTAATGTGCTTAAAGTTGCAAATATTTCATCAGATAGACGTTATTCCAATGTAACATTTACAATAACTGTAAACAATAGTGGTTCTACTGTAGCAAACAATGTTTCTGTAACTGATATGATTCCTCAAGGTCTTGATTACTTAGACTCTATACCTTCAACAGAAAGTGTAACATATTATATAAGTAACAATACTCTTATTTGGGATATTGGATCATTAAACCCTAATGAGACTCAAACTCTTAACCTTACATTCATGTTAAATTCTAGTACTGGTGCAAATCTTAATAATCGTGTAACTGTGTCTACAGATGAACCTAACCTTGGATTTAATTATTCACGAGCTTATGTAACACAGCTTCCAGAACTAATTATCAATATTATTAAAGTTTCAAATGATACTAATGTACATGTAGGAGACTATATAACATACACAATAACATTAGAAAACAGAGGTGAAATGTCACAACTATCTGTAAATGTACAAGATATATTAGATCCTAGATTAAAATACATAAACTCAACATCAAACTCAACATCAAGCAATATAACCATAAACAACGACACTGTACTATGGCATTTAGATGGTTTAGGTGTTAATGAAACCGTAAGCTTAAACATAACTGTACAAGTCATGGGAACTGGTATAATCACAAACACAGCAGAGGTATCAGGGAAGTACAATCCGAACTTTGGAGTTAACATATCATCAGTAAATATAACAGTAAGTGATGAAGTTAATGTAAGTATAATCAAAGTAGCAAATGTAACCAATGCAAGTGTAGGTGACACAGTAAATTACACACTTACAGTAACCAATAATGGTTTGACTAATGCTTCTGGTGTTTTTGTTATTGATAATTTAGAAAACACTAATAAATTACAATATGTAAGTGATGATCCAAGTAAAGGAACATATAACCGTACTAGTGGTATATGGACAATAGGTAACCTAACAACAGGTGAAACTGTAACCTTAAACCTAACTGTTCTTGTTACTGGCACAGGAAATATCACAAACATTGCGAACGTAACAACTAAAGAAAATAATACTGGTGATCCGGATGATAATGAAACTGTCACTGTAAACGATACTGTTAATGTGAGTATTGTTAAGGTTGCGAATGTTACTGTTGCGAGTGTTGGTGATAATGTTTTGTACACTATTACTGTGACTAATAATGGTTTGACTAATGCTACTGGTGTTTTTGTTATTGAGA
>NZ_LWMT01000169.1 GCF_001639265.1 Methanobrevibacter filiformis | reverse complement strand
TCTTAGTAAATAAAAGTGCCACATTCTCAGGAACATTCCCTAGCTTTAAACTCGAAAACTTAGACTTCACAACAGCACTACTACAAACAGGTTATTTAACAATAAAAGAAGAAGAAAAGACAATTTTGGGAGAATCATCAAAATATAAACTAGCTATTCCTAATAAAGAAGTGCATGATTCATTATTCAGCTATATCTTAGGAACCTACACTAACTATGACGAGAGCCAAATACAACCAATGACAGATAATATGCTTAAATACATCTTAAACTTAGATGAAGCAAATTTACAAAAATCTTTCGAGATTTTACTTCACAAAATCCCAAACCTCTTATATGGTAAACTTAAAAAAGAATTTGAAGCACATTACCAAATTTTAGCTATTTCCTGGCTGCAACTACTAGGCTTCGATATTGAAGAAGAAATCATGACAATTAAAGGAAGAATGGATGCTATATTAAAACAAAAAAATAATATAATACTTATCGAATTCAAATTCAGCGAAACAGAATCCATGGACAATATGTTAGATGATGGATTAAGTCAAATTATAACAAATGAATATTACAAACCATACCAAAACAAGAATGTTATTTTACTATCAGTAGCATTCCAACCACGAAACGTTAAATGTAAACTATTAGACTTAAAAAAAGCTTTAACCATATATAAAAATGAAAATAATTAAAACAATAGATATTATAGTCAGAAACTTAATTTTTTGCACTAATTTTTGCAGTTTATTTATAATAATCGACAAAATTTTGTTTCAAAAATTTGGTGTTGGACTATAAAATAAAAAAAAGGCTATGTCAAAAACTTCATGGTTGAGATAATTTTTCCTCTTTCTTGCTCCCATTTTATTCTTTGAAGATCTAAATAGGTTGTTATTCCTTGTTCTGTCTTGTATATTTTTTTCAGGTGTCTTGGTA
>NZ_LWMT01000168.1 GCF_001639265.1 Methanobrevibacter filiformis | reverse complement strand
GAAACAATTCGTGAATCATATGCTAATCGTGGTGGGTCATTGGATTCTATAGCTCAGGATGTTAAATTAATGCTTAATAATTGATATTAGTCATCAGACAGTTAAGAATATGTTTAAAATCAATCCTGATCAAGTTACTGTGCATAAGGAAAATGTAGTGCAGGAGTTGATGATGAGGGATAAAAAAGGTGATAGGGTTGGTGGTCCAGCTGAATCTGGAGAATTGTATGTTATAAGTAAAAATAAGGCGGAAATATTAGGTAATTTGGTTGCAGATGAACTATTCACCACAATTGGTGGTGAGCGATGGTATTGTGTGAGTATACATGATATTAGTATTAAGAATGTGCCTTTTGCAGTGGGATTAATGAAGCATAGGAGTTATGATAATAATTGTGAGATTATTTGAAATAGCTTTAAAAGATAAGGAATTTAGAAGTTTAACAACAGACCATTTTAAAGCTTATGAAGCATTAGCTGACCATTTTCATGTGTTTCATCAGCAATGTATATTTCATCATTTTCAAAATATAAATAAAAGTGTTTATCCTCTTTTTAAAGATAAATCTTTAAGCGAGGTTGAAAAAATGCAGGTTGCATTAGAATTGACTAAATATAGAAATATATTTAGAACTTATAATGAGCAAGAAGCTAATGATTTAATGGATGATTTTATGGAGAATAAAAATACTTTAAATAAAGGTTTGTATCGTAATTTGGATAAGATAATGAAGCATTTTCAAAGGCACACAATTCACAAGAAGCAATATAATCCCTAGGACATCGAATAAAGCTGAAACTTTTCATAGTTTGCCAGTGGTAAGAGAAATAAAGAATAAATTCAAAACAGTTAAAGGGTTTATAGAAGCGGTGGGTTTAATACTTCATTACAACCATCCTAAAAGTAGAAAGAAAAATGCACCCTCATAATTTACAGAGCC
>NZ_LWMT01000167.1 GCF_001639265.1 Methanobrevibacter filiformis | reverse complement strand
TTTGTTGAATGCTAGTGTTTTGAGTTTTGTAGGTAGTAATGGTTCTTATGATAATGTTACTGGTGTTTGGTCTATTGGGTCTCTTGGTGCTGGTGAGAGTGTTGCTTTGAGTATTACTGTTGTTATTATTGGTAATGGTACAGTTATTAATACTGCGAGTGTGACTGTGGATCAGAATAATACTAATGTGGATAATGGGTCTGATAATGAAACTATTAATGTGTCTAATAATGTTAATGTGAGTGTTGTTAAGGTTTCTAACACTACTGGGTCAGCGAATATTGGTGATATTATTACTTATACTATTACTGTGACTAACAACGGTTCTGGTAATGCTACTGGTGTATATGTGACTGATTTGTTGAATACTACTGTTTTGAGTTTTGTAAGTAGTAATGGTTCTTATGATAATAATACTGGTGTTTGGACTATTGGTGATTTAGATGCTGGTAAAACAGTTGCTTTGAGTATTACTGTTGTTATTATTGGTAATGGTACAGTTATTAATACTGCGAGTGTGTCTGTGGATCAGAATAACACTAATGAGGATAATGGGTCTGATAATGAAACTATTAATGTGAGTAATAATGTTAATGTGAGTGTTGTTAAGGTTTCTAACACTACTGGGTCAGCGAATATTGGTGATATTATTACTTATACTATTACTGTGACTAACAACGGTTCTGGTAATGCTACTGGTGTATATGTGACTGATTTGTTGAATGCTACTGTTTTGAGTTTTGTAGGTAGTAATGGTTCTTATGATAATAATACGGGTGTTTGGACTATTGGTGATTTAGGTGCTGGTGAAACGGTTGCTTTGGATATTACTGTTGTTATTATTGGTAATGGTACAGTTATTAATACTGCGAGTGTGACTGTGGATCAGAATAACACTAATGAGGATAATGGGTCTGATAATGAAACTATTAATGTAAATAATAATGTTAAT
>NZ_LWMT01000166.1 GCF_001639265.1 Methanobrevibacter filiformis | reverse complement strand
CATAAAAAACACATTTAAAAAGTTTAAAACTAAAACACAAAAAATAGACCAAAAAACTAAAACAAAAACTAAAAAACATCTAAAACCATATCCAACAATCATAAACCTTTATTTTAATTATGGATAATCTCCTAAATATAATAAATATTAAGAATAAAATAGATATTTTGACATGTATTTAATTATTTAATATTATTATTAAAAATCAAAACATTTTAATAGTATTTCATATAAATATATATTCTAGGTATAAATGAACATACAAAAGTTTTAAACAATGATTAATATATTATACAAAATAATACAAAATAATACATTATCTTATTAAATAAAACAAGCAAGATGATAAAATATGAGTTTTAGAAATGTAATTAAGTTAATAAAGGGCCAATTTACAGTTGATGGTGCAGGTGTGAAGTTAATTAGAGTATTGGGACGTAATGATGTGAAAGACATTGACCCTTTTTTAATGCTTGATGCATTTGATAGTGATAATCCTGAAGATTATATCCAAGGATTTCCAATGCACCCCCATAGAGGAATTGAAACAATAACCTACTTAATTGATGGTCAAATAAACCACAAAGACAGTTTAGGAAATAATGGAACAATAAAAAAAGGAGAAGCTCAATGGATGAGTGCGGGTAGTGGCATAATGCATGAAGAGATGCCTCAAGAAACAGACAGACTTTATGGTCTTCAAATATGGCTAAATTTACCTAGAAAAGATAAAATGAGTGATCCTACATACTTTGACATTAACTCTTCAATGATCAAGGAAGTAGGAATCCCTCAGGGAAAAATCAATATAATATCTGGAAACTACAATGGAATAGAAGGTGTTAAATCAAACCATCTCCAAGTTTCAGGAGATTATCCATAATTAAAATAAAGGTTTATGATTGTTGGATATGGTTTTAGATGTTTTTTAGTTTTTGTTTTAGTTTTTTAGTCTATTTTTTGTGTTTTAGTTTTAAACTTTTTTAATGTGTTT
>NZ_LWMT01000165.1 GCF_001639265.1 Methanobrevibacter filiformis | reverse complement strand
AAACCCCACCAAGAAAAAATAGAACCAATTGTAGAAGAAGTTTCTGAAATAAGAAAAAAATAAAGAAGCAATGTTTAATTTAAGGCAATTCTATAGAATCGATTAAATCCTTAACTTAACAGCTGTGATATATATTTATATTATTTTAATTATTTTAATAAATTTTATAAAATAATGGAATTGAAAATTTATGAGTACTGAAGTAACAACTACTATAAAAATGCCTAAAGAAACACTAATAAAAATAAAATCTTTAGCAGTTGAACAAGGAACAAGCCAAAAGAATATAATAAATGCACTTTTAAACGAGGCATTAAGTAGAAAAAAAGATACTGGATTACCAAAAGCAAGGATAATAAACCATGAAATGATAGGTTATGACCCAGATAAAAAACTTAATTTTGGTGACTGTGTCAAAAACTTCAGGGTGAACAAGTGAAAAAATTCAATGAAAAGTACAACATATACATGTAATGTTCAGTATAATTCAAAAAAAAGTGAGTATAATAACATTAATTAAATGGAGGAAGAATATAGTTAAATCTATGCAAAGAGAAAACAAACTTCCTCCAAGTAATAATTTGAATGTTAAAATATATAATGCTGATGGTACCAAGAGAGTTGTGATAGAAGAAGAAATATTATATTTAGATAATCGTGTAGACCCAATATATCATCAAACATTGGAAGAAATGACAGGTAGGAGTCTTAAATGTCGTTACATCGATAATAGTGATTTTAAATGTGAATGTTGTGGTTCAGACTCATTTAAAATACATGATTATGGTCTTAGAAATCTGAATAAAAATCAAAAAATAGAATCCACAATTTACAAATGTAGGAAATGTGGAAAAACACATCAAACACCATTAGAACCTTTTGTTGTTAAAGATAGTAATTACACCAACAAAGTCCAATCATTAGGCATTATGGTGTACTACCTATCGAATCTATCGTTAAATAACATATCTCTACTTAATGGAATTGTAAATAATGCATTTCCATCCAGACAAAGCACTCTCAACTATC